>CAJOQF010000176.1 GCA_905236295.1 uncultured Eubacterium sp.
AGCAAATATTCTTTTTCTTGCAAAAAACATCATTGTAAACTAATCTCCCTTATTTTTTTAGCTGATACTTATCTGAAAGTCCTGCAGCTGACGCTGTTCGAGCTCCTCATCGCTAAGCCCCGGTCTTGTGGTGTTTTGTGCAGCTTCGGTAATATCGACGCGGGTGTTCGCACTGAGAGTTTCATTGTCAGATTCAAAGGCGGTATTTACCGCACCCATGGCGCGCTTCGTCTCCTCACCCTCGCTTACACTCTCAAGCATTTCCTCTGTGTTGATATTCTCCTTTTCCTGCATCTCCTCAGCTCTGGTGATGCGATCCTCAGACTCAGCCTCTCTCTCCTCGACTTCCTTTTCGTAGTCGTCTCTGGAGATATCGCCCTCAAGATACATCTCCTCGAGTTCTCCGTCCGTCACCCCGGAATAACCGGTGGACTCCGCCTCGAAGTTTTCTTCTTCTTCAATCCTGTTTTTGGATTCCACCGCTTCCTGTACGTTTTCTTCTTCTGAAAGTGCGGCTGCTTCGTTCTGCTCTTTGAGGATTTGGGCCGCACTGGTCTCTTCCTCCACCTCATTCTGCTCAGAAGCAGCGTTGGCCTCATCGCTCACCTGTACAGTATCTCCGTGTTCCGACACGGCAACGACGTGGTCAAGCTCCTGTTCTTTGTCGGGCTGACCGGTAGTCTCTGCGACATGGGACTGCTCTGATCCGAGCTCCGGTCCGGTCTTTTCTACAGGTCTTTGGGAAGGTCTTTCTATAGGATTGGTTCCCTGCTGAATACTGTTTATCTCTGCCATATAACTCACCTCACTTATTTGCGAAAAAGTCCGTAAACTTTATGATTACATAACAAAAACACCCCTAAACCTCTTTCAAAGTATAGTTACTGTTAGTATAGACCCTGAACGCCGATTTTTCAAGTATTCTGAAATTTTTTGTTGACATATCATTATTTTTTGATTATTATTGTCAACGACAAATCAGGGGTGCTGTCATGCAGACGCATACAGCTGAGAAAGGCTTACGCCTTAACCCTTATTACCTGATCCGGTCAGTACCGGCGTAGGAAGATTTATAGAAGTTTGAATCCAAGACCTTCCTGCGTTCAGGGCGGTCTTTTTTGTTTAAACAAAATGCTTTTGGAGGACGCTCCGCGATATGAAATCGGCAAAGACTAAGGCTAAAAACTTAATACCGCTCATTACCATTATCATTGTACTTGCCATCTGGCAGGCAGTATCTATGGCGGAAATAATCCCCAATTATATGTTGCCTTCACCCGTGCAGATGATACAGGCTTTCATTTTGGATTTTCCGCTTCTTATGTATCATCTGAAGGTCACGATCGTCGAGGCGGTGATCGGACTGGCGATCGGATGCGGGCTTGGTTTTGCCGTCGCTGTTCTCATGGACAGTTTTGACGGTGCAAGACGGGCCGTTTATCCTCTGCTGGTCATCACCCAGACCATACCGACAGTTGCGATCGCCCCGCTGCTTATACTGTGGCTGGGTTACGCGGAAGCGCCAAAGATCGTGTTGGTGGTTATCACATCCTTCTTCCCCCTCGCAGTTGCACTGCTGGACGGATTTACCTCAGTGGATGTGGATACGCTAAACCTGATGAAATCCATGGGCGCCGGCAGGGCACAGCTGTTTTATCACTTAAAGATCCCCGCATCTTTGGGAAGATTCTTCTCGGGACTTCGGATCTCGGCAACCTACTCAATCGTAAGCGCCGTTATCGCAGAATGGATCGGTGGATATGCAGGTCTCGGAGTATATATGATGAGGGTTAAAAAATCTTACTCTTACGACAAGATGTTTGCGGTAATACTTCTTATTGTACTGCTTAGCCTGGGACTGATCTGGGTAATCAAAAAAGTCGAAAAAAAGGCAATGCCTTGGAGAAAGGAAAAGATATGAAAAGAATATTTGCAATCGCATCAATAGCTGTTTTGGCAATAACTGCCGCTTCATGTGGAAAATCAGGTAACACCGCACCTGCGGGTTCAGACACATCAACTACAGAGTCAACCGCCACATCAAACGCCGGCGAGGCTAAAAACGACAATCTCACCCACATTACATTCGCGCTCGACTGGACTCCAAACACAAACCACACAGGACTCTATGTCGCAGACGAGCTCGGATACTTTGAAGAAGCCGGACTGGACGTTGAGTTTGTACAGGCGTCAAGCGGGTACGGTTCTGAGCTGGTCGGCGTTGGACAGGCGGAATTCGGGATCGACTTCCAGGATTCACTCGCATATACATTTGCATCCGACAATCCGATCCCGGTCACCGCTGTAGCTGCGATCACACAGCACAACACCGGCGGAATCATCACACGCGCTGACTCAAATGTTCAGTCGCCCAAAGACCTTATGGGACTTCACTACGCTACCTGGGACGACCCGATGGAGCAGGCTGTCATGAAATACTGCGTAGAAAATGACGGCGGTGATTTTTCAAAGGTAATCTGCGACCCGGTATCGGTTGATGACGCTATCGCAGGACTCAACTCCGGTCTCGATGCGATCTGGGTTTACTACGGATGGGACGGAATAAGATGCAAGCTTGACGAGAGCACAGAGACAAACTTTTTCTACTTCAGAGACTACCTGCCGGAATTCGACGAGTACTCACCTGTCCTCATCGCAAACAACGATTTTATAGAAGAAAACCCTGATGCTGCAAAAGCGTTTGTCTCAGCTGTCAAAAAGGGATACGAATACGCCATCGATCAGCCCGCAAAGGCTGCCGACCTTCTCTGCAAGGCAGTTCCGGAGCTTGACCCGGCTCTCGTAGGCGCAAGCCAGGCGTATATCTCAGAGGAATACCGCTCAGACGCTGACACCTGGGGTGTGATCGACGCCGACAGATGGAACAGGGTATACGACTGGATGTACGATCAGGGAATCCTCGAGAAAGAAATCGAGGACAACTTTGGATTTACAAACGACTATTTACAGTAATCAGATGGCAACACCGCGTCTTACAAACGACGCACATCGCGGGGAATATATATGGAACTACTAAAAGCCAAGAATATATCTCACAGATACAGCGAAAAAAATGTTATAGAAAACGTCTCTCTCTCCTTATGCGAGGGAGAGATCGTTGCCATTCTCGGAGTCAGCGGAGCGGGCAAAACCACCCTCTTTCAGATCCTCTCCGGACTGATCAGTCCAACCGAAGGGAGTGTAACTCTTCGCGACAAGGATATCACCGGTAAAAGCGGTCTGCTCAGCTATATGCTGCAAAAAGACCTGCTCCTCGAGCACAAGACGATAGAGGACAACGTTGCCCTCCCCTTGATCCTATCCGGCGAGAGCAAGGATAGCGCGCGCAAAAAAGTCCGCGAACATTTCAGCGAGTTCGGCATAGACGGCTGCGAAAAGAAGTATCCCGCAGAGCTTTCCGGCGGAATGCGCCAGAGAGCTGCGCTTCTTCGAACCTATATGTGCGGCAACGAGGTTGCCCTGTTGGATGAACCGTTTTCAGCCCTCGATGCCATCACCCGCACAAAGCTGCATTACTGGTATCTCAATCTCATAAAAAAAGAAGGACACGGTCAATCCATGTCCTCCGTTATTTTTATTACTCATGATATAGACGAGGCTATCTTTCTGGCGGATCGCGTGCTCATCATGTCCCAAAAGCCGGGCACGATAACCGCCGAATACGAAACTCCGAAACGATCTGCAACCAAAGATTACCTCCTCTCAGATGAGGTTATCGAACTGAAACGACAAATCTTAAAGTCCCTTTAAGATATCTCTGCTGTTTACGGTCATAACCGCCTCGTTCTCCTTCTGGATCTGGAGATAAATCTCCTCGCGATAGATGGAGAGGTCTTTCGGGGCGTCAATACCGATCTTTACCTGATCTCCCTTTATGTCCAGCACCTTCACCTGGATATTATTTCCCAATATGAGTGACTCACCTTTTTTTCTGGTTAATGCTAGCATCTCTATTCACCTGCCTTCTCTTTACGGCCTTTTAAAAGCTCGTAGATAAATCTCTTGACAGGATAATCATCATCAACAATGATCTGAGCTGCTTTCTTTGTGTCGGAGTTGATCACTATAGGTGCCTTGAGATTGACAGACATCTTCTCGAGGTCCTCCGGAACCGTGATGGTAGTAAGCAATATAGCATTGTTATCATTGAAGCTTCCGAGTGCATTTAAGACTTCCTCGTCAAACATCGGGTTGTAACCGGAATCTATTGTTATCGGATTGATAACAGGAAGCGCAAACACTCCGTCATCCATCGACTGAAGCCATGATATGTTGCCGCCGTCCTCTTTCTCAGAATCGAATATGAGCGCGAACTTCTGCATATCCGGGAATCCCACGATTCCTCTTTCGAAAGTTATGATCTTGTCCTCATCGATGTCTATCTCACCGAACAGTCTGGTTTCGACTTTCATAAACTGGGTACCTCCATTACCGTTGTATTATTTCAAGGGCGCATCGGACGCGCCGTTCTTGAGCTTAAAAGTTGTCTTAATTCTACATTACTACAAGTTATTTTTCAAGCAATTTCATCGCATCACTTACGTAGGGTTCAATCGTTAAACTCAATATGTATCTGCCACATATCACTTGCAAACCTGACCCACTCCGCCGAACTAACTACTAACTGAGACTATGCCTGCAAAAGCATTCCTAATAAAGCAATACTCTTGCTTTGCATGCCAAGTCTCAGTAAGTAGTGGATTTCGACTTCCGCTCCTGTCAGATTGTTTGCCATGTGACACATGGCAGATACATATCTCGGGGTTTATCGACTGCGAAACTTTATGGGCAATACATTATAGTTTATGCCGCAGCTTTTATAATGCGATTAACTCCGAGGACGAGCGCAAAGTAGAGTGCTTAAGGATACGCGCTCGTCCAAGCTCTGAGTTCTGAGCATCTTTTTCATTATTAGATATAGTCGAGCAGTTTAGTCTGATTGAGCTTTCCGGCTGCCTGCAGCGACGCTTGGTAAGCGGTGTACTGAGCAGTGTAGTCGATGATAATGTCTGAAAGCTCTCTGTCCTCGTTCGTCGACTTGAGTTCCTCGACCGTCGCCTTCTGCTCTGTCATTCTTGACTTTGTAAGAGAGAGTCTCGCACCTCTGTTTCCAAGCTCTGTTATCTGGGTGTTCAAGGTCTTCATGTACTCTTTGAAATTGCCCACTCCCTTCTCAAAGAGGGTCTGCATTCTCTCATCATAGTAATCAGCCTCTTTTTGCGCTGCCGCTATCCAGAGCTTGAGATTTTCCTGCGATGTCGCATCCTGGTACTGATCTTCACCGAGCATTGTCGTGAGCTTTTTCACCTTCTCGTGCGCATCTATTGTATTCTGAACCACATTTGCCAGCTCATCAACGTCGCGACCTATATCTGCGTTAAATACATTGCTCGCCTCGACATTTATCGCCATCGTCTGATTTGAGGAAACCATGTAGTTGATCTCCTGCACTTCCTTCTTGTAATTGATGGACTTCTTTGTATCGTTGTCTGTACGTGTGCAGTCGAAATACATCTCCGGACGAAGCTCACCGGTCTCAAAGCTTGTCTTCTGATAGAATGCCTGAACCGTTGCCTTGGTCTCCTTTAGGCGGTCAGCCACGTCCTTTCCAAACACCAGCTCTCCCGTATCCTTTACAAGGTAAACCGTATCTCTCGGCACATTGTAATCGTTCTTCTCCCAATCCGTAAGCGAGATGTTCTCTACCTTGACTACAACAGATGAATCTGTATACTGCCCGTTTTCGACCTTGCCATCTTTAATAGCTGTCTCAAAAGCTCCGCTTGTGGTTGGGGTTATTTTTCCCGTGCCCGAGTCATAACTAAAATCCGATCCTTGCGTTGCTGTCACTGTAGTTCCGGAGGCATTTACGTATGTAAATTTCAAAGATTCCGGATACTGACCTGTCGAATCTTTAAGGTTTTCCGGAAGATTAAAGGTTCCATCACTGTTTTCGACAAGAGAGTTTATATCAAACGCCCGGTCAGTAACTTCGTATGTAAGTCCCTGCAGATCCATATATGCAGGTTCTCCGTCTGCAAATGTAACGCCGTCGACCTGTATCACCACACCGCTACTCTTTGCGTTATTCTCCTCGGTTGCGATCTTTGTAGTAGCGTCATACTGATAATTATTACCATTCTTCGCTATCATCCTGTACTGGGTACAATCTTTACTCTCAAGATGTGTAAGCTCCACACCCTCATACGATAGTCTCAGTCTTGTATTCGTAACGGATGTAGGCATATTTCCATTGTCGGAGGTCGGAATAGACGCGCCACCCACAAGATAATCGCCGGTTGTTGTATCTTTATTAGGATTTACTCCGGTCGCTCCTTCATATGTAGTCGGTACAACCACCGGATCGGCAAGGTATGTAAAATCTTCAAACTTATCGTAAGAAATCGGCTCGGCTATCTCATAGGTATACTTGCTCGTATCTTCCATAAAGGTGAGCGTTGTATCCGTCTTGTATCCGGTAAACACCGTTCTTCCGGCGTAGTCCGAATTGCCCTCGGCATAGACCTGCTCTCTTAAGGCATTGAGACTGCTAAGGATAGTGCTTCTGTCCTCCTCGTTCAGCGTATCGGTGGAACCGTTTACACACTGCTTATAAACGTCATCGAGGATGGCATTCATATTTGTGAGCGCTGTCTGTGTCACATCAAGCCATGAGTTGGCATCCGGAATATTCTTGTCGTTGTACTGTACAACTTCGCTGAAGGTATCGTTTAATCTCAGCGATCTTATGGCCACAACCGGATCCTCCGACGGACGCGATATCTTTTTCTGTGTGGACATCTGGGTGTTGTACTTATCCACCTGAACCTTGTTCGCATTTATATTTGATTTTGTATTTGACATTATAATGTTGTTGGTTATACGCATTTAGATTCCTCCAATATTATGGATGGCTGAGTTGCTTTATGCCACATTTGTCAATCACTCTACACTCCTGTATTCAGAATAAGTCTGTCATAGATCTCTGTAAGCGTCTGTACAACCTTCGACGAAAGACTGTATGCATTCTGGAATTTTACAAGGTCGAGTGCCTCCTCGTCCTCGTCAACTCCGGAAATGGATTTTCTCTGGTTTCCGATCGAGAGCTGCATCGCATCATAGTTTGAAGAAAACAGCTTCGCCTTCTCCGTATCTACCGATGAATCTGTGTACATGCACTGCAAAAAGTCCGAAGCTGCGCATCCTCTGTAGAGAATGACATCATCCTTTAACTTCAAGAGCGCCTCTGCTACATCATAGCTGTCGACACCCTGCTGCGGCTGGGTTGATGTTGAAAAAATATTCGGGTCGCGAATAGATTTATTTGCGACTCTCATATTTGCTGCTGTAAGCAGGTAGTACGAATCGTATGCCGCATTCTTGCTTCCGTCAGGAAGAGTCTCCTGCG
>CAJOQF010000177.1 GCA_905236295.1 uncultured Eubacterium sp.
AAGGCGTTTGTTGTATGGCGGAACGATCATGGTTTCGTAACCGCGGTTTTCCTTGCCCATAACATTTATATCCTGAACCTTAGAACATGCATCTATACATCTGCCGCAGAGGATACATTTTTCCATATCTCTGACAATGGATGGAGAGGATTCGTCTCTCTTTGCATGTCTTGGATCGTATTCATAATCTGATTCGCGCAGCATATTAAGGCTTTTTGCCACATCCTGAAGCTGGCAAAATCCGTTCTGCGCACAGGTAAGGCATTTAGCCGGATGTCTTGAGAGGATGAGCTCCATTACCTGTTTACGTACACGCACGATCTTGGGTGAGACCGTATGTACTACCATTCCGTCCTCGGCAGGTGTTGAGCATGCTGCCTGAAGTCCCGGACGGCCGACAACTTCTACCACACATATACGGCAGATAGCCTTTACAGCCTGGTCCTCGTGATGACAGAGGGTTGGAATGTTTATATTTGCAGCTCTTGCTGCGTCTAATATTGAGGCGCCTTTCTCTACCTGAACTTTGCGCCCGTCAACTTTCAATTCGATCATTTTTACCTCCTACGCTTATATCATTACCGAAGTTTGCTATAAGTTATTCTATGAAACGTTTGCGACCTTTACGTCATCACATATCGGACATGGATCTTTGTCGATGTGTTTGATGAATATCGGGCGGAAATTGCGTATCGCGCTGGCTACCGGAACTGTTGCAGAACGTCCGAGTCCGCACAATGAAGCATTTTCCATGCATTCGATAAGTCTGTCGATCTTTTCGAGTGTTTCGAGTGAACCTCTGCCCTGGCTGATATCTTCGATAAATCTGTAAAGTCTTGTAGTTCCCTCACGACAAGGTGTGCACTGTCCGCATGACTCCTCTTTGAAGAAGTAAGCGTTATTTAATACGATGTCGACCATGCAGTTGGTCTCATCTATTACCATGATGGTTCCGCAGCCTAAACGTCCGCCGGAATCGGAGATGTGGTCAATGTCGAGTGGCATATCGATCTGTGAAGCGTTGATATATGCACCTGAGGCACCACCGGCCTGTACAGCTATGAGCTCTCTGCCGTCTTCCACGCCGCCGCAACAGTCAAAGATAAGCTCTTTTAAGTTGATGCCCATCGGATATTCGTAGACACCGCGGTGATTGACATTTCCGATGACGGTGAAAAGCTTTGTTCCCGGGCTGTTCTCTGTGCCGACGCTCTTGAACCACTCTGCTCCGTTTGCAAGGATAGGTCCGATGTTTGCAAGAGTTTCTACATTATTCAAAACGGTTGGCTTTCCGAAAAGTCCCTGAATGCTCGGGAAAGGAGGTCTGAATCTCGGTTCTCCTCTGTGTCCTTCGATTGATTCGAAGAGGGCTGTTTCCTCGCCGCACACATAAGCCCCGGCGCCGCTTGCTATCTTTATTTCAAAATCAAATCCACTCCCCTGAATATCTTTGCCGAGGAATCCAAGCTTGGTTGAGCTCTCGATGGCAGCTTCCAATATTTCGCGGATGTATGAATATTCGCCTCTAAGGTAGATGTATCCATAGTTGGCGCCTACGGTCTTACCGGTGATAGCCATTCCCTCTAATATAGAACACGGATCCTCGCTTAAGAGAATACGGTCTTTGTTGGTACCCGGCTCACCTTCGTCGGCGTTGCACACTACATATTTGATATCGCTTTCTGTGTCGAAAGTGAACTGCATCTTTCTGAAAGTCGGGAATCCGGCACCGCCTCGTCCGCGAAGTCCGGAATCTTTCATGAGATTTATTATCTCCTGCCCATCCATCTTAAGAGCTTTCTTTAATCCTTCGTATCCGCCGGCTTTAACATAATCTGCAGCGTCTTTGGGATTGATCTTTCCACAGTTTCTTGTAAGTCTCTTTACCTGTTCCATTCTACATTACCTCCCCTCTGATATACATCTTGAGGACATCTCTTACACTGTCCGGTGTAAGATTCCCATATACCTTGCCATTGATGAGCATTGCCGGTGACACATCGCATGTTCCAATGCAGGGGGCATACTCGAGTGTAAATTTCTTGTCCTCAGTTGTCTCGCCTATCTTGATGTGAAGGAAATCTTCGACGGACTCAAGAACTTCCTTGGCTCCTCTTATATGACACGGAGCACTCTGGCACATGTGAATGACATATTGGCCTCGCTCCTTGGTGGAGAGCATCTTGTAGAAGCTGATAAAGCTGTAAACCTCTGTCTGTGAGAGGTTCATCTCCCTGGCGATGACTGCTGTTACCTGAGGTGAGAATGCCGGAACGGCCTTTTCAACCTTGAGTATTACATTCATCAGCTGATCGCGCTGATCTCTGAACGGTGAAGCAATTCTCGCTACCTCGACCAGCTCCAGAGGGGTGACCTGTGAATAATTTACATTTTCCATAGTCGTTAACATCCTTTCTTGAAATTTGATCGTTCATCGATTCAACATGGGATTATTCTATCATGGATTGAATTGTCTGTCATTTTAAATTTGTATAAATATCTGAGCTAAATATGGTTAGCTTTTTGTATTATGTGACAAAAAA
>CAJOQF010000178.1 GCA_905236295.1 uncultured Eubacterium sp.
ATATTATTTCCGGTGGAGGAGATATAGCCGAGACAACAGCAGTAAACAATGGGACTGTTGATTTTGGGGTAACATGGGAGACAAATCTCGCATCAGCTGATGCTTCGGGGATGGATCTTATAGAGGTAGCACAGATTTATCAGAGGTCAGGGCTTGTGCTGATTTATAAGCCGGAGAATTTTAAGTAAACAATGTAACTTAGGCGAAGACAGGTCAACAAACTTATCTCAGGCGGGGTTTGCTCTCCGTCTGAGATATGATTTCGGATTTAAAGGAGGTGGAAATTGTGGAAATTCTCATAAAAAATGGGAATGTGGTGACTGCGTCCGGCTGCTTTAGGGCAGATATAGCAGTTGACCATGGGAAGATTGCGACAATAGGAAACTGTCTTGATGTTGAAGCAAAGAGAACTATTGATGCGGATGGAAAGCTGGTGCTGCCGGGGGCTATAGATGTACATACACATTTGGCGATGCCGTTTGGCGGGACTGTTTCCGCAGACGGATATCTTTCTGGAACGCGTGCAGCAGTGTGTGGTGGAGTGACAACCATATTTGATTATCCGGTTCAGCACAAGGGAGAGACAATAATGGGACTCATAAACACAAAGAGAAGAATTCTTGAGAGAGAAGCCTGCTGTGACTATGCATTCCACTGTTGTATAACCGACTTAAATAAGGGAGAGATACTTGAGGAGATGCGGCTTGCTGTGGATGAAGGTATAACGAGTTTTAAATGTTTTCTTGTTTATAAAAAAGAGGGAATGATGGTTGATGACGGTTCTCTTGCAAAACTTCTTTTAAGGGCGAAAGAACTTGGTGCTATGATAAATGTTCACGCGGAAAACCCGGATCTTATTGACATCAGAACTGAAGAATATTTAAAAGAAGGAAAAACCTCTCCGTGGTATCATTACATGAGCAGACCGGAGTTTGTTGCGGCAGAGGCCGACAAGAGAGTCGTTCATTGGTCAAAGCATCTGAAAGCACCGGTATATATAGTGCATATGTCCGATAAAGAAGGACTTGAGGAAATTATAAAAGCAAAGACAGAGGGATATGAAATTTATGTTGAGACCTGTCCTCAGTATTTGGAATTTACGTGCGAGGTATATAAACGTGCTGATGGAAGAAACTTTGTATGCTCGCCTCCAATGAAGGGCAGTGAAAGTAGGGATGCCTTGTGGAGTGCGATAAAATCGGGATTTATAGACACAGTCGCCACGGATCACTGTCCATTTCAGTCGTATGAAAAGGATTGGGGCATTAATGACTTCACAAAGATACCGAACGGATGTGCCGGAGTTGAAAATCTTTATCCGTACATGCTTGATGCGGCAAACACCGGAAAGATATCATTTGAGAGAGCGGTTGAGGTTTGTGCGACAAATCCGGCAAAGATATTTGGATGTGAAAATAAAGGAGAGATTGCCGTGGGAAAGGATGCGGATATTGTTATATATGATCCCAAGAAGGAATTTACGGTTAGTGTTGATAACATGCACTCCGACTATGACCATACAATCTGGGAGGGAAAACACTTTAGTGGATATCCGGTGACAACTATTCTCAGAGGAAACATTGTGTATGATGACGGAGCCTTTGTGGGAAGACCCGGCATGGGAAGGTTTGTGAAGAGAAAGAGGTATTAATATGTATGAATGCAGTTTAGACAGAATGAAAGATAAGATAAAAACTTTTTCTGCCTTTGGTGATGCGGGGCATGGTGGGATCACCAGATACTCGCTATCCGAGGAAGCCATTATGGCGAGAAATGAATTCCGGAGGCGAATGGAAGCTATAGGAGCGGATATCGAGATCGATGATTTAGCAAATATGTATGCTACTATTCCGGGAAGTGAACCTGACGCAAAACGAATAGTTATGGGTTCTCATTGTGATTCAGTAAAAAATGGAGGCAATTACGATGGGATTTTAGGCGTTATGGCAGCTATGGAGGTGTTGGAGACTGTGGTTGAAAATGGGATTGAACATAAACACCCTCTTACGGCTATGATTTGGACAAATGAGGAAGGCTCTCTATACCCGCCTGCGATGATGTGTTCAGGAATAGTTTGTTACGACTATCTTCCAGAGGATATAAGGGACAAATTCAAGTATGATGATATGATGAAGTCAAAGTCAGTACTTGACAATAGTATTACATTTGGAGAAATCCTTAAAAAATCCGGATTTGCAGGGGAGAGAAGATTTAGACTTGATCCAAAAAGATATGAGTGTATGTTTGAAACTCATATCGAGCAGGGTCCGATTCTTGAGGATGTAGGCTGTGATATTGGTGTTGTCGATTGCGTTTTAGGCATGTTTAATTATAGATTGAAATTTTACGGACAGACTACACACGCAGGAACGTTTCCAATGGCGAAAAGGAAGGATGCGTTGCTTGCAGCGGCTAAGGCACTATGTTACATTCACGAGGAGATAGATAAGCTGGGATATAGTGATCTTGTTTATACTACGGGAGAGATTGTTTGTCATCCTTGCGTTCACACGTGTGTGCCGGACTACATTGACTTTTCTTTTGATGCGAGACACGAGAATCCGGAAGTGTTGGAAAAAGTATTAGAAATAGTGAAAAGTTGTGCCTGCAAGGAATGGTGCGGTTGTAGATGTGAGGTTGAGAAAGCCTGGAACAGAGATACGGTATATTGGAATAAGGAGCTTGTAGGTTATGTAAAGGAGGCTGCCGCAGAGAGTGAGATTCCTCATATGTACATTCATTCCGGAGCAGGGCATGACGCACAGTTTTGCGCATATATGCTTCCGACTACAATGATATTTGTGCAGTCTAAGAATGGGCTTTCACACTGTGAGCAGGAATATTCTTCACCGGAGCACTGCACAGAAGGAGCTACCGTAATGCTTAATGCTGTATTGAAGGCAGATCAGAGAGGGAGCGGATATGAATAATTATGTGATAACAATAGCGCGTGGGTTCGGAAGTGGGGGAAAGGAAATTGGACTGAAACTTTCAAATGAGCTGCAGATTCCCTGCTATGACAGACGGCTTCTCACCATGGCATCCGATAAAAGTGGGATTGACGAGAGTGTATTTGTGGAGACTGACGAACGGCTTCGTGGGAAGTATATCGCAAATTTTATGAGACGAATGCCTGTAAAGAATGTTCTTGAACCGTTCGAAAAAGGTTTTGTATCGGACGTTAATGTGTTTAATATACAGGCTGAGCTTATAAGACTTTTGGCGAAAACAGAGAGCTGCATTATTATAGGTAAGTGTGCAGATTATATATTAAGGGATTTTGACAATGTAATAAGCGTATATATAGAGGCATCGCGGGATGCGTGCGTTAAATCTATAAGAGATAAGATGCATGTAAACGAGAAGCGAGCGCATCAGCTGATACAGAGTACAGATAAGTACCGTGCTAAATACTACAATTATTACACCGGTGGAAAAGATTGGACAAATCCTATAAATTATGATGTTGTATTAAATAGTGAACGTGTAGGGCGCGACAAATGTGTAGAGCTGATTAAGGAATACGTAAGCATACGCTTCGGAAAATCGGCACTTCCTTATTTTGTTTGATGGGGATATCTGCTACATAAAGCGATTAAATCTTGATTTTAAACAGGCTGTGAGATAATATTACAGTGATAACAATATTGACAGAAGGAGTAGTAAAAATTGACATATGAGATAATACGGTTAAAGAGTGAAGCGGCAAGATGCCTTCTGTGCGGAGCGCCTGCGTGTAACAAGACTTGTAAAAAAGGTGTAGATGTTGCGGGGATGATACGCTCCATAAGATTTGAAAATTATTCAGGAGCGAGGCGGAAAGTAAGTGCAGCCTGCAAGGAGTGCGATGCACCATGCATGAGCAGCTGTAACCGAAATAAGATAGACAGAGCTATTGATATTTCGGGTATTGTAAATGATATTGCGCAGATAGGGGTAAGTGTGCCTGATGACAGGGCGAATCTCTCCATAGATTTTTGCGGTGTAAAGTGCGAAAATCCGTTTTTTTTATCATCATCTGTCGTGGGAAGCAATTACGATATGGTAGCCAAGGCGTTTGACATGGGATGGGCAGGTGTGGCTTTTAAGACCATAGGTTTTTTTGTGCCGGATGAAGCATCTCCGAGATTTGCAACACTTGAAAAGGAAGACAACCCGTTTGTCGGATTTAAAAACATAGAACAGATATCAGATCATTCTACAGAGGAAAATCTTGAGTTTTTAAAAAGGCTTA
>CAJOQF010000179.1 GCA_905236295.1 uncultured Eubacterium sp.
GCATGGATCAGTTTATGGTTGATGTCACGGATATTTCGGATGCAAGAAGAGGCAGCCATGTTACCCTGGTCGGATCTGACGGGGATGAGTGCATCACAGTTGATGAATTGAGCGAATTAAGCGGAAGATTCAACTATGAATTTGTGTGCGATATTTCAAAGCGTGTTCCAAGGATAGCCGTAAATTAGCCTTTATGGCAAGGCTGTTGAGGGCTTGCGCACTTGAAACGCAGATTAAAAAATGATAATATCAATTACAGTAATAACTAAGGAGTGAAAAAAATGTCAGGACATTCAAAATTTGCTAACATTAAGCACAAAAAAGAGAAAAATGATGCTAAGAAAGGTAAAATCTTTACTATAATCGGAAGAGAGATTGCCGTTGCCGTTAAGGAAGGCGGCCCGGATCCAAACAACAATTCAAGACTTCGCGACGTGATCGCAAAGGCAAAGGCAAACAATATGCCGAACGATACCATAGACAGAGGTATCAAAAAGGCTGCCGGCGACTCAAATTCCGTAAACTATGAGTATGTTACTTATGAGGGTTACGGCCCGAACGGTACAGCTATCATTGTTGACGCGCTCACAGACAATAAAAACCGTACAGCCGCAAACGTGAGAAATGCTTTCACAAAGGGATATGGCAATGTTGGAACACAGGGATGCGTCTCATATATGTTCGACAAAAAAGGTCAGATAATTGTTTCAAAAGAAGAGTGTAAGATGGATGCGGATGATCTTATGATGATGGCACTCGATGCCGGAGCAGAGGATTTCTCCGAGGAAGATGATGCGTTTGAGATCCTCACAGATCCAAATGATTTTTCTGCTGTAAGAGAAGCTCTCGAGGCTGAAAATATCGTTATGGCATCAGCTGAGGTTACGATGATACCACAGACATATGTTACACTTACGGATGAACAGGATATCAAAAATATCGAAAAGACTTTAGACCTTCTCGATGAGGATGACGACGTTCAGGAAGTATATCATAACTGGGATATGCCTGACGAAGAATAGAAACTTTTAGCTTGAATATGCCGATATATATATTGGAAAATTACTTGATCAATACTTTCACAGATAAGGAGAGGCATGTATGAATAGAGTTCTATTTGTTACATCCGAATGTGTACCTTTTATAAAAACCGGAGGACTCGCAGACGTATGCGGCGCGCTCCCGAAAAACTTTGACAAGACGTACTGGGATGTGCGTGTGATTATGCCGAATTACACTTGCATTCCATGGGAAATCAGACAGAACTTCCGCTATATTACCAGCTTTTATATAAGTGCAGGTAATTATATTCAAAACAAATATGTCGGCGTGTTCGAATATGAATATGATGGGATAAAGTATTATTTCATTGACAACGAAGAATACTTTAACTGCCCGTACCCGTATGGGGAGGTGAAGTGGGATCTTCAAAAATTCATATTCTTTGATAAGGCGGTTCTTTCCGTGCTTCCGGGAATAAATTTCCAACCCCACATAATCCACTGTCATGACTGGCAGGCTGCGATGGTTCCGGTATACCTTAAAAATGAATTTGCCGGAGACTCATTCTACTGGGGCATAAAGACAATAATGACCATACACAATCTGAAATTCCAGGGAATATGGGATGTAAAGACTTTCCAGGGACTCACCGGATTTTCGAATTACTATTTCACGCCTGATAAGCTCGAGCAGAACAAGGACGCCAACATGCTTAAGGGTGGTCTTGTATACGCCGATTACATCACGACGGTTTCGTCCACCTACGCAGAGGAGATCCAGACTCCGTACTACGGAGAGGGGCTTGAGGGGCTGTTGTATTCGAGAAGGCTTGATATGCAGGGAATTGTAAACGGTGTTGACTGCGATATATTTAATCCGCAGACAGACTCTAAGATTGATTATAACTTCTCTATCAAGGATTTCAGAAATATCAAACACAAGAACAAGACCAAATTGCAGGAGACTCTCGGACTTCTGGTTGACAAAAAAAAGTTTATGATTGCGATGGTCTCAAGACTTACCGACCAGAAAGGTCTTGATCTCATAGACTATGCATTTGACCGCATAGTCGACGATTTCACTCAGATTGTGGTTATAGGTACCGGCGAGAAACGCTATGAGGATATGTTAAAATACTTCGCTTGGAAGTATCCGGACAAAGTTGCCGCCATCATCAGTTACTCGGATGATCTGGCACACAAGGTATACGCATCAGCTGACGCATACATTATGCCGTCGCTGTTTGAGCCATGCGGACTTTCACAGCTTATATCGTACCAGTACGGCACGGTTCCGATCGTCAGGGAGACAGGAGGACTCAAAGATACCGTAACCCCTTACAATGAGTACGATAAGACCGGTACCGGATTCTCATTTGCCAACTACAATGGCGAGGAGATGCTCGATACGATCAACTTTGCTAAGAGAGTATTCTTCGAAAACAAGAGAGACTGGAACAATATTGTGGAGCGCGGCATGTCATTGGATTTCACTTGGACTAAGTCGGCTGCGCAGTACGAGGAAATATACAACTATCTGATGGGTAATTTTTAAACCCAGGTATTAAAATGAGCAATAAGAAAAAGAATAAAAGAAAAAAGGGAAGTGAGCGTTCCCTGCAGCGAGAAGTGACCCTATGGGTCATTCTTGCTGTTAGCGTTTTGCTATTTCTCAGCAATATCGGCCTGATAGGAGTAGTCGGTGGATTTTTTTCTAAAATAATGTTTGGTCTTTTCGGAACTATGGCATATGTATTTCCGATATTTTTATTTATAGGCACATTCTTCTATCTGGCAAATAAGAACAATACAGCTGCTGTTATAAAGCTTTTGGCAGGAGTTGCTTTTTTTGTGTTCTTATGTGTGTTTATAGAGCTGGCATCAAACGGTGAATGCGATGACGTATCATCGGTTATAAAGGATATATTCAAAGAAAAAAGACTCGGCGGAGGAATAATAGGTCTCGGCATCGCAAACGGACTTATCTCCGGGATAAATATAGTCGGAGCATATGTGGTGGACATCATCATTCTGGCTGTCTGCTTTGTGCTTGTTAGTGAGAGGTCGCTTTTTTCTGCCCTTAAAAAGGGAGGAAAGAAAGCTTCGGATGCGGTAAACAGCCGACTCGACGAGAGGGAGCGCTTGAGACAGATTGAAGTCGACGAGCGAAGAAAGAGAAGAGAGATCGAAGCAAAAGAGCGCATAAAGATGCGTGAGGAGAGAGCCAAACAGCGTATTAAGCAGACTGAGGAGGAGGCAAAGAGGCGCAGAGAAGAGCTTAGAGATGCAGAGGCAAACAGGCGAAACGAGGCTAAAAAACAACCTGATGTCAACATACAGTACGGCGCGCCTGATGAGGTAAAGGCAAGACGTATGGACAAGAAGGCTGCGCCTGGGATTTTTCCGAATGCATTTCTCGGTGATCCGACTCCGGCGGAATCCGACGAGATAAAAGAGGTGGTTGAGAGCGAGGAGAGACTTAAGACCCGTATAATCAAGCCTCTCGATGAAAAGACCATAGATTCCATGGAGATTCCAACCGACCCGAAACCTCTGTTTGAGACGGAGTATTACGTAGAACCCGAACCGCCGGTTTCTGAGCCGGACGAAGAGACGTATGTAGAACCCGAACCGCCGGTTTCTGAGCCGGTTGAAGAGACATATGTAGAACCCGAACCACCGGTTCCTGAACCTGTCGAAGAGACATACACAGAACCCGAGTCGTCGGTTTCTGAGCCGGTCGAAGAGACGTATACAGAATCCGAACCACC
>CAJOQF010000180.1 GCA_905236295.1 uncultured Eubacterium sp.
CCACTCATACTCCACCGGCAGATTATGCGATACATTTTCTGTATCTGAAATATCTTCATGTTCTATCAATTCATCCGGAAGATATTTCTTTAATGTGGCCTCCACGATATCTGCATCCACTGGTTTTGCAAGGTAATCCGTAAAGCCTTCAGCCTCATAGTACTCCTTGCCAAGCTCTCCGTAATTTGCCGTCAGTGCAATAACAGGTGTATCCACACCCATCTCCCTTATTCTGTGCAGGGTCTCTATTCCATCCATCTCGGGCATCATATGGTCAAGCATCACGATATCGTATGTCTCATCTTTTAGAAACTCAAGACATTCATTTCCACTCATCGCCGTAGTGATCTGGACCTTAGTGCTTCGAAGGAGTCCGTTTATTACCTGATGATTCATCTTGTTATCATCTACGACAAGTATCTTTGCCTGTGGTGCAATAAACTGTGGAACATAGGCTTTCTTTTCAGAAGGCTGAGTCTCATCCTTAAATTCACCAATAACCTTAGGATCAACTATATCCTGCCATATCGTAAAGAAAAACGTGGAACCTTCTCCGTAAACACTCTCGCACTGCAGCTTTCCACCCATGAGATCAACGAACTGTCTTGAAATATCAAGACCGAGTCCTGTTCCCTGGATGGCGCTGTTTCTCTCCTCATCGACGCGCTCATAAGCCGAAAACAGCTTTTCTATGTCCTCCGGCTTCACGCCTATACCACTATCCTCCACCGCATAGGTAATAAGACAGCGTTCTTTTTCTTTTTTATCAACTCTTATTATTAGTTTAAATCCGCCTTTTTCAGTGTACTTCACCGCATTAGTCAAAAGATTTAACAACACCTGCTTGATCTTTCCGACATCACCGTGTAGCACTGACGGAAGTTCCCTGTCAATCTCCGTCTCAAATAGGAGTCCGCTCTGCTCACTTCTGACCTTTATCATTGTAACCACGGATCTCAAAAGGTCATCTACCTCGTAATCCATATCGACAAGGTTCATCTTGCCGGATTCGATCTTTGACATATCAAGGACATCATTTACAAGTTCAAGCAATAATGAAGAGGCTTCCTTTATATCCTCGGCATGACCTGTCACAACCTCTGCATACTCCCTCGGAACTCCCGTGGTATCCTCCCTGAGTATCATCTCATCCATACCCATAATTGTATTTATAGGCGTGCGGATCTCGTGAGACATATTTGCAAAGAACCTTGATTTTGCTTTGTTGGCGCGTTCAGCCTCATCCTTAGCAACACAGATTTCCTGATACTGTCTGCGTATGATCGTAGACTGCATTATGCGCCACACTATAAGTCCTGCAAGTATCGCAATGGCTGCAAAAACACCTATTTTAAACAGAAGATACTCATAAATTGCTTTGGTTTTTACTATGTTTATAGAGTAATCTTTCTGACTGCTGCCCTTTGAATCGGTGATAGTGATGTTGAAGCTGTATTTGCCTCCTCTTAAGTTTGTGTAGTCCGCCGGTGCAAGCTCACTTCTTCTTACCGTTTTTGTTCCCTGATCAAAACCTTTGAGAGAGTAAGTCACTAAGGGATCGATCAGAGAGTAGGTAAACACATAGCTCGGTATACTGATCTTGTCCACGGAATGCGGAAGTGTGATAGTTCCGTTCTTGTCAGCATAATAGAATTCTCCATCCCCCTCAATGTATGGGACTATGACCTTTACATCCTCAACAGTCTCAAAAGGCTTTTCTATATTTATCTTTATAACTCCGGTGCTTCCCGCTATGTAGAGATCCCCGTCTTTTGTAAGTTCACTGTATGAGTTGGCGGTAGCTATGGAGGTAACGCCGTTTTCTATTCCATAGTAGTCGGGATCTTCATTCCCGTTTTCCAATAGTTTTTCTACCGGAGTCACATAAATACCGTTGCTGCTTAAGATCCAGGCTTCTCCTCTCTGATTTTCATATATATCAAAGTTATTCGGGTAAGGGAATTTATTGATCGTGGTGACTTTGTAATCCTCATCCATATATGCAATGGAATTGCTTGTGACGATCCAGTATAATGAATGAGAAATATCAGGTTTTATCCTCATTACAACCTCGGAAGCCAGACCATCATCTGTTCCTATGTAATCAGCTCTTCCATCTTCTATAACAAAGATTCCGCCCCCGTCTGTTCCGGCAATGATTTCTTTGCCGTCATAGGATTCCGTCACCGTAAGGATCTCAGTGTTTGTGATTCCGCATTTTTCACCGTACACCCCTGTGATCTCGTCATCTTCAATTACCGCTATTCCTCCTGTGCACGCCACGAGGAAAGATCCATCTTTTCTTTCAAAGACTGTTCTCACACGGTCAGATGGCAATCCATCCTCCTGTGTAAAGCAAATAACCGACTCTCCGTCATATCTTATAAGGGAGTTTTCTCCAAAAGTAGAAATCCATAATCTGCCTTCCTCATCCCGGATTATTGAACGTATCCTGCATCCCGTCAAAATTTCTATCAGATCATTCTTGTCCATCTCTTTTCCGGATGCGTATACCGCTTTCTTAAGGGGAAGGCTTTTGATCTCACCGTATTTTTTATCAAGCACCAATAAACCATCATCCTTACATCCAACAAAAAGACGATCATCATAAATACATGTGCTGTTAACCACTCTGTCTTCTATTCCGTATTTGTTAAACAGGTTTACAAACTGATTCGGAACGATCTTCATAACGCCCTGTTTTGACGAGACAAACCAGAGATTGCCCTGATAATCCACCATAACGGATTCAACAGAGCTGGTGATTGCAACATTTTCAAGCATTGTACAATTATTTCCGTCTACAACCCCAATGCCGTTTTCAGCACACAGCCAGATTTTTCCATCTATTTTCTCTATTGAATTGATGTATTCCACCGGCGATACATCGATAGCTTTAAAGTTTCTTTTATCGAGGTTTCCCGTGTATATCTCCGATGTCTGTGTTCCTATGTATATATTATCGGGATCATCAGGATCAGGGAGAATCACACGTATATCAGGGATTCTAAGCTCTTTTTCACTGTAGAAACAATCAACCTTTTTATCCCTGATCGTGAATATCTCCCCCTCCATCGTCACACCGTATATTGTTCCGTCCGCTCCCTTTCTCATCTCGCGGATATATTTGCTGTTTATACTGAGATCGTCTATTATACTTACATTTAATTCGTCGTCTATAACTGCAACTCCCCGTGATGTTGCAACATAGATATCACCATTATCCGCTTCCAATATGGAGCGTATTGTCGCTGATGGCATTCCCTCTTTTTTATTGAAGTTAGGGAAATCCGGATTATCGCTCGAAACCAGAAATACTCCGCTGTCATTTGTGCCGACCCAAAGTCTTCCCTTTGAATCCACAAATAGACTGACTACACTGGCAATACCGGTTGTCGAATCAATTCTCTCGAAAGAACTGCCGTTATAACGGATAAGTCCACTGTAGCTTCCTATCCATATAAATCCCTCTTCGGTCTTTGTGATTGTGTTCGCCTCGGATGTGGGCAGACCGCTTTTATTGTCATACAACACATCCATCCATCCTTCGTAATCAACGGTAGGATCGACAGCCAGATTCGCTGTTTCTTTGTCACTTTCACTTGCATATGCGGTAAGTCTAAAACCTATCATCAAAGACATAAGTATCGCAACAGCAGTTACGATACTTAGTAGTCTTTTTATGGAGTTCTTTTTCATATTCTTTCCTCTTTATGACTGCAATAATTCCTCTAATTTTTCCCAGTCAAGTTTTTTCAGATTCTTTTCAATTTCCTTAAAAAACTCCTGATCCTTCTTCGGAAGACGATATCCACCTACCTCTTCGAGTAACATTTCCATACCGTCATAATCCATCTGATCAACCAGTTCTTTTATCGCATCATATGCGCCTGCAAGCTCGTCTTCGGATATCATTTCTTTCGATTCGTCTTCCGACTCTACTTCCAGGTTTTTAAGTTTATCTGCGTATTCGCGATACATCTTAAGAAGAGTATTTGTATTATCATCTATAAAGGACATATTCTCATCATTTCCCGCATCCTCCAGTTCTTTTGCGAGTTTTGATAGGTCCGCAGCTCCGATTATCCTCGCTGAACTCTTTAAAGAATGTACCTTTATGGTGTAAGTTTTTATATCATTCTCTTTGTAGGCTTTTTCTATCAGATCGGCATTGTCCTTTAATGACTCATAGAAGGAAGTGATCGACCTGATAAAGGCATCCTCACTGCCACAGTATTTTAGTCCGTTATATACGGATATTCCCTCAACCTCATTGAGCCACAAATATTCTTTCGGAAGTTTTTCATCCGCATCCTCCTCAAATCCTACCATATTAGGATCTTTTGCTATCTTTGCAGGGAGATATTCCTTCATCATTCTCTCAAGCACAGGACCGTTGACCGGTTTTGCCAAATAATCGGTAAATCCGTATCCCTTGTAGAATGTTCCTCCGTCAGTAGCAGCATTTGCCGTGAGCGCGATTACAGGAATTGCCTCATCATCTTCTCTTATTTTTGCAATGGTCTCAAGTCCATCCATCTCCGGCATCATATGATCTAGTAAAACTATATCAAAATGCTCTTTAGCAAGCATATCGAGGCATTCCCTTCCTCCCGTGACAGTCGTAACGTTTATTTGGGTTGCCTTCAACAGACCTTTTATGACCATAAGGTTCATCTTGTTATCATCGACGACAAGCACTTTTCCTTCCGGTGCAACGAACTGAGGTATATACTTCTTGTAATCGTGTTTAACCTGTTCGTCCTTGTATTTTCCTATAGGACTTCCATCGATGATCTTTTGCTCAAGTTCAAAGAAAAATTCCGAACCCTCTCCGTATACGCTTTCACATTCCAATTCTCCGCCCATAAGCTCGACAAATTTCTTTGAAATATCAAGCCCAAGCCCGGTTCCCTGTATTGCGTTATTTTTTTTCTCCTCAAGTCTCTTAAAGGCAGAAAACAGTTTGTCCTTGTCTTCCGGTTTTATTCCTATTCCGGTATCTTTTACGGAAATTTTAGTTCTTACTCTCTCGTCATCCTTTTCGATAACTGTAATAACAAGTTTAAAACCGCCTTTTTCCGTGTACTTCACTGCATTTGTGAGAAGATTTAATACAACCTGTTTTATCTTGCCGGCATCTCCGTAAAGCTTCTTTGGAAGATTCTCATCTATTTCCTTATCAAAGGTCAGCTTACTCTCCTTGCTTCTCACCTCGACCATGCTTATTACCGAGCGAAGCATATCTTTTGTATTGTATTCATCCTCGATAAGCTCCATTTTTCCGGATTCAATCTTTGAAAGGTCAAGTATGTCATTGATAATACTTAACAACAAATCGGAAGATACTTTTATATCGTTCGCATATCCAAGAATCGCATCTGTATATTCTTTGTGAGATGTATTTATGTCCTCCCTGAGGATCATCTCATTCATACCCATGATCGTATTGATCGGTGTCCTTATCTCGTGTGACATATTTGCAAGGAATCTTGATTTTGTAATATTTGCCCTATCAGCTTTCTCTCTGGCATTGAGCAGAAGACTATACTGTTTTTCTATGACTCTGTGCGTACCTACGGTAGTAAATATACCAAACGCCAATATCAAAGCAAAAAAGCTTGAGAATACCATAATTACTCTTAAAATAAAGTTGCTTACATAAATCGTAATGTCCTTCATGGATACATCGCATCCGACATAGCACACACAGTTTCCTTCTTCATCAAATATCGGTTGATATACAGTTATGAGCCATCCGTAAGTATCATTTGTCTCTATCGGATCTATCTCTTCTCCTCGTTTCAGCTTAGGAATATATTCACTAAATGATTTGTCAAATGGCTGCATATCACCTGGTTCGGAGGCTCTGACATCATTTGTATTCAAATCAAAGACTACCCTGCACCCATCATCTTCTATTTTATATACATACAAATATTCTATATTTGGTGTATTTTTTCTGATGATGTACATACTGTTTTCTATCTGTTTGTATTCTTCAAGACTATGTCCTTTTTCGATATACTCATCAATTTTCTCCGGATCAATAAGATCGGATGTCATTGCCACTGCTCCGTTTGCTACTTCTATATGCTCTTCTCTGGCACTTCTAAGATAGATGGTCACACTGATAATACCCATAACTATGGTAAGCAAAACTACTCCGCCTATCAGCATCGCTACGGTTTTTGAGTGTATTGAACGAACTTCATTTATATCCGATTCTTCATATTTTATATCGAACTCGGTCTCTTTGCCCAAAGCTCTGTCCCACATGGCTTTTTTTATTCTCTTTGGAATAAAGTGTGCGATTAAAAGAGCTATAGCCAACGAAATACCTTTATCCAATAGCTCTAATATGTATTTTATTATGAATAATGATGGAATTTCGGTAATACCGGTATTTTTTGAAATAAAATTGATTGACTCATATGAAGAGACTGTGCTCTCATATCCATTTAACAAAAACTCTATAAGGGTGCCTATTAATCCTCCAATCAGTGAAAGTATCAGGACTAAAAGGATAACATTGATAAACTTTTTCATCCATCCCTTATAAGTAAAGATATAGACTACTATTGCCACAAGAATGTTGAGAATGGCAAAGTACAGAGATCCTCCGTCAAAGATGCCGCCCAGAATACTTGAAAACATGGCGGCTATGATACCCGGGAATATTCCGGCACAATAAGTAATGAGTATTGTTCCTATTGTATCTAAATATAGATAAGCATCTGCATATATAGCTAAATTCGAGCAAACGGAATTAATCCCAATCGCTATTAATACAAAAAGGATCCTCCATAAGCTTAGTTTGTCCACATGTATAGTCATTAGCTTTTTCATAATTAGAATTATATCATATTTTATTTAAAATTTGAATATTGGGTTTTACCTGCGATATAAAAGATGATCATAAATGAAAAAAGGTTCCTTATGTTAAGGAACCTTTCAGACGGAGATGGAGGGATTTGAACCCTCGCGCCGCGTGAACGACCTACACCCTTAGCAGGGGCGCCTCTTCAGCCAACTTGAGTACATC
>CAJOQF010000181.1 GCA_905236295.1 uncultured Eubacterium sp.
AGAAACGAATGAGCGGTTTTATTCCTTTATGCGAACAGAGGAGTTGGCAGACCTCAAAGAAGCACTAAACTGCGCAAATAACAAGATACACCCACACACACCCACTAATTTAGTCGATTTCCCGCAAAAGAAAATGTCCCAATCCCAATAATACCAAGGGATTGAGACACTTATAAAAGAGAGCGATAGACGGGGCTCGAAGTTTACAATCAGTCTAAAAAGAAAGGAAGTACGCTGTTTTTACCCTGCCTTTTTTCTCACTCATGCAGCTAGTCATGCATTTATACTATTATCAAGAGTTTTTAGCTATCGTTTTTTGAAAGCAACGAGGTTTATTTAGATATTGTTTTTAAGAATTCTAACAACTTTTCGTCCGAAAATGCATTGATACTAATACCGGTACCATCAACTATTCTGTGAAATGCATCATATTCAGAAATGTTTTTTATCTCGTTTTTATCAATTATTTCCTTAATGCGTTCTATTGCATCTTCATCCAGCTGTTTAAGAATGACTGACAATTGATCTTTTAAAGCTGGCAGATCAACTGATAATACTTGCCATGTTTTTTTATTATCCAATTCGGTATATTGATGAGCCATTATATCCCTGACCCCACACCAGCCCCTCCAATCAATTTGTGAATGTACGCTTCTAAATTCATCAGACACCAGCTTGCACAATTCACCTATTTGCATGATGGGCATACACGCAGCGTTACGGAATATAGGATTTTGTTGCAATATTAGTTCATCGGCTTTGAAAAGCTTTATGGCATCTTCTGCCTCTTTGCAATAATCTATCATCTTTCTTATAAGAGCATCTTCCCTATTTTTCATAGATCATTACCTCATCATCCCTTATCAGAAATTTGAATATATCTGACAGATCATTTTCACAAACCAAGTCAACACTAGTATTAAACGTTTCCGAAAGCAGTTGTTTTAAACCGGACAATTCTAATAAACTTATGTTTGAATCCTTGATAAGAAAATCAATATCACTTTCTTTTGTTTGATCTCCTTTTGCGTATGAACCAAATACAGATACCTTTTTTACAGGGTATCTATTAAAAACAGCTTTTGATTTTTCTCGAATATCCTCTATTGTAATCATAGATTAAACCTCTCATGATTCGTCTCCGACAATTAAATATCGTATTGTATTCTATCAAACTGCTTTTGCTCCAAGCCAGTCGTTTTTACCAAGACCGAATTCTTTTAATATCTCGTTGCATTTACATATATCTTTCTCATCTGTATTAGTCATAAGGTACATATATGCATAATCTCTATCCTTATGAACATTCATTATAAGTCCTAAAGATTGCATCATGCTCTGTAGTACCATAATGTCCGCATCATAACCTTTGCAAATTGAGACAAGACTCGAGAGCTTAGGCGGGTTGTTTCCTGTTATCTTGTTGCGCTTGAGTCTATAGTAAAAATTTTCAGAAAGCCCCGTCTTGTTTCTAAACTTAATGTAACTATCATCGCCTATTATCTTATTTGCCAGTTCAGAAAACGGTTGGACAGCTTCACGAGCCTTTGCTTTGGATGCATCCATCTGTTCTACAATTCTTTGTATTTTTGCTTGTTCCTGAAATGTTAGAGGTTTCATAGTTATTACCTCCAGTACATTAATAATTACACAATTTTTCGAAAACAGATTCCATATCTTTTTGTACGAAACTTACATATAAAGAATACTTTACTAGCCTTATTATATCATCATCATCTCTAATTTCAATGACATAATTTGGACAAGAAAGAAAGAGAAGGTCATTCCAAATGAATAGCCTTCTCAAATATTGGTTTTTAAACGATATCATTATTATTGCAACAGCGCAAGCACCGACTCCACGGACTGATTTGCCTGTGCGAGCATCGACCGACCGGACTGCTCCAAAATATTGCTCATCGAATACTTAACCATCTCATCAGCCATATCCGTATCCCTTATCCGGGATTCGGCAGCGGTGGTATTCTCGCCTACATTATCAAGGTTTGCGATCGTGTGTTCCAGACGGTTCTGAACCGCTCCGTAATAGCTTCTGATATAGTTTACGTATTCGAGCGCATTCCCGTACTTTGTGATGGTCTTGGTGGCGCTCATCTCATTTTCCATCTCGACCGGATCGATTTCCATCATTTTCGGTGTAATGCTATATAGCATGATAGGGATCTTGTTGTCCATATCGGATTCAGTTCCTACATGAAGGGCAATGCCTTTGACTGTTCCGGTCAATCTCTTACGTACATTTTCATCTACAGCATCATCTGTCTCGATAGAAATCTCCGTTATCTTATATTTGTTAATCTGTGATGGACTGACCATGTTCCCAAGGAGATCTTTTCCACCTACTTCAAGACCTGTAATGACCGATCCGTTACCATTTCTGCTTGCATACGCAAGCTTTCGTACAAATTGAACAGCATCAGCAGCGCCTGAATCCATGCTCCCTACAATACTGCTAAGATTTCTACCGGTAAGCGCATTCACAGCATCCTCCAACGAGGCATCATGTGTCTGCAGGTAGGTAAACACATTGTTTATCCCGCTTGCTATGTCCGAAGATGTAACCATTGGATTTGCGCCGGAAGCAAGATATCCTATATATGCGCTGGTAAGATATCCCTGACCGTATGGATTGTCTGCAGTGGTTCTGCTCTTTAAAACAGTCGCTATGTCTCCATCCCTGGCGGTATCGTTTTCTGTCTGTAAAGTCCGTGCTATATTTGCAAGAGCATTGTTCCAGCCTTGACCGGTATACATCCCTCCGCCGGACAGCTGTGCAACTCCCTCTTTAAACCACAGAGGAAAGCTTGCATCGTTTGCTTTTGTGGTCACCGATGATATCGTGTTATTTTCAGCCATATAAGCCGGAAAAGCATTTTGCATAAGACTGTGCGTTAGTTCATGTGCTATAGTAGACTCCAATAGTCCGGCTCTATCACCGGTGCCTAGCGCATCATTATCATCGAAATCCGAGGTATCAACCGTAAATGAAAAGTCATACGCAAATCCAACCATGTTGCTGTTTTCGTTCCTTGCCGACAGTCTGCAGCTTGCATACGCAAGTTTATTGTTTTCACCATCAACATATCCGATATTTAGTCCCAGATCAAAACTGCCCACGTTTAGCGCCGGATATGCGTCAAGTATCTGGCTTATCGCATTCGGAAAGTATTCGTTTGCGATCTTATCCGCAAGGACGGAACCGCTGTCAGCAATTCCGTTTGCAGGAACGGAATAAGAAGCGATAGAAAAAACTTCGTTCTTGGCATCAAAACTGATTTCATAAGAATCTGTTATGGTCATCGGCTGCATATTGTAAACAGCCGATGAAACCATCTTGCCATGTCTCGAAGCGATCTCTGCAACATATTCTGTGCTGCCGTCCTTTGGAAACAACTGTACTTCATTGAACTTTGTTGAGTCTGAAATGCGGGCTATCTCGGTATTTATCTGCTCGAGCTCCTCTTTGATAGCCTTTCTGTCAGACTCACTGTTTGTGCCGTTTGCTGCCTGTATGGAAAGCTCATTGCCGCGCTGTAGCATTGCAGTTACTTCGTCAAGAGCCCCGTCCGCTGTCTGCGCCAGCGATACGCCTTCCTCCGCGTTCAGCGATGAGCGCTCAATCCCCTTGATCTGATGCCTCATCTTCTCGGAAATGGACAGACCGGCGGCATCATCAGCCGCCCGATTGATCTTGTAACCGCTTGACAGTTTTTCGGTGCTTTTTGCCTTATTGTTGGATGTTATATTTAACTGATTGTAGGCGTTTAACGCCAACATATTATGTGAAATTACCATGATCTACCAATTCTTTAGGCTTACAAAAATTAACTTCTTTGTGGAATGAGTGCATTATTAACCAATGCCTTCTATATATTTATTTAAACCTAAACCTATTCCGTATCAGCCGGAAGACGCATATACGAAACTGTTTTGTATTTCTCACCTTGCTTATATACTTTAGTTTCTCCCCATCTCCAATTAGTCTCATCAGTATTAAGGTTTCCATATTTATCAACCTCGAAAAACATTATGCTACTATAAAAATTCGCAAAATCGTCGTCTCCCCAATTCTTGAAATTCGTATTGTACATATTGCCTACAGCTACAACAACTCTGTCGCAAGTCTTAGGATATGTAACTTTAAACGTAAGTGAACCTGACTTTGCAAATCTAAACCAATTTTTGTATTCTTCTCCTGTATTTATGTCACACGATATATAGTGTTGTTTTTTATAATACTTTTCTTTCCAACTTTCCGTTTTTACTTTCACACCCA
>CAJOQF010000182.1 GCA_905236295.1 uncultured Eubacterium sp.
AGGCAATCCCGTTATCGGAGAATACCACCGTATAGGTGTTCGCATTCATCCTGCACGAAAAGTTTACCCTGTCCGCGCCGGAGTAACTCACTATGTTTGCAAATATTTCCTCGCAGGCGAGTATAATCTCCCTGGAGTGCTCCGTGTTTCCGAGGGCAGAGATTATGGTCTGCTTTACCGATTTAAAGGAAGCGATGTCAGGTGTCAGATCGCATGCGTCCCCACACTCGTTAATCCTTAGAGCTATGCAGGTGATATCGTCAAACTGGTCATTGGTATCGGCAAAGCCTTCTACCGAACTGATGATCGCCTTTATCAGATTTCCTGTGATATTGATCCCATCCTCGCGCCGGCATTCCCTCTCGGCAGTGCTCTTTAATCTCTCCTCGCCGTACTGCTCCATTCCGGCGTTTATCGCCTCGGTCACTCCATCGGTGTAAACTATCACAACATCGCCGTCGGACAGCTTCACACTATCCTCCTTTATATCCAGATCCTCGAACAATCCGAGAGCAATTCCCGGATCCGGCTTCATATATTCTGCCGTATCTCCGATGATCAGAGGCGGATTGTGTCCGGCGTTTGCAAATTCAAGCTCTCCCGATTGTGTATCGAGCACCGCTGCAAACACTGTGGCAAACATATTCTCCGGATTGGCGTGACATATCTCGTTGTTTACGCGATCCAAAGCCTCGGCCACTCCGCTTCCTGAGCGCAGCTTCTCCCTTATCGCGGTCTTTACCATTACCATAAACATTGCCGCGGATATTCCCTTGCCCGACACATCGCCGACAACCATACATATTCTTCGATCATCCGGTTTGAAAATATCGTAAAAATCTCCTCCGACCTCCCTTGCCGGCTTGGCGCATCCAAAGATTTCGTACCCTTCTCCGTACAGGCTCAGCTCCCCGGGAACTATGCCCTCCTGTATCTTTCTTGCCACTTCAAGCTGCGTCCGGCTCTGAGCCTTATCGTAGGTCAGCTTTTCTATATCTCCAACGTAGCTTACAATGTCGTCCGCCATCTTTCGGAATGATGCCTCCATATCTGTAATCTCATCCTCAAATATGGTTTTTCTCTCATCAAATTCAATGGTTTTGTCCTTCAAAAAATCCCCCATCCTCCCGGAGAGTACCTGTATGGGGCGAAGAATTGCCTGTCTTATGATGATCAACGCTACCAGAAGCGCAATCCCGAACACGATGATAATGACAGTGCGTATCATACGGAAAAGCTTATCTTCCATATCGTATATGTGATCGATGCTGTAGTCCGCTCCTATCAGGGCAATTATCTCTCCATCTTCATTCACCAAAGGCTCGACATACATACAAACACTTCCGTACTTGTTGTCTACAAAGTCGTAATCCCCATCAGTCTCACCCTGAAGCACTGCCTTCTCGGAATCATGGAGCGGCGTCTTGGATACCGCGCCAAATCCCAATGAACTGTTTACCATTTCGTCATTTTCAGAATCCGCGGCAGCAACAACAACATAATGTCTTTTCTCCTCCTCATCCACCGTGTAGAGATAGAGATACTCCAATTCCGTTCTGGCACAGACGTACCTGAAGGATAAATGAATCTCTTCCCGAAACTCTTCGTCCTCATAGAGTCTGTCAAAATTCTCCTCGGATCCTATAGTGACCATGGCGGCTGTGGCGGCTGCCCCGGCCAAATCCCCACTCTGTTCCAGGGCAGCGTCCATCAGGTAGTTTCCTTTGCTTTTAAGCACCATAAGTATCACAAAAGCCAATAATACGGCGATCAAAAACAGCATAAAAACACGTATAATAAGCGAGATCCTTAATTTCCCTTCGTTCCCCATAACGAAACCTCCGCCTGCCTATTCGAAGCTTATCTTTTTGTCTATACCTGTCGCATTGAAGATCGTCATAATGCCTGCCGAGGCACCTCTTACCACAAGATTTCCATTCATTTTTTTGTATGCGGATACAACCTGCCTCACACCCGAGGAGGCGATATACTCAAGTCCCGAAAAGTCTATCACAAGACTCTCGATATCAGCCTCAAGATTTTCAATCTCATTCTGCATCTCGGGCGCTGACTGCGTATCAAGCCACCCCTCCACCTTTATTGTTGCCTCGTTTCCGTTTATCGTCTTTGTTATGTTCATCCTTTCCTCCTTTTATTCCTCAAAATATCCGAGTCCGCCGAGCGCAGACACAAATCTCTCAATATAATCCCAGGTGGTCACAGGCCATCTGAAGCCAAGTCTGTAGAGCACCTGCATAGTGTACTCGCATCTTCTCTTCAGC
>CAJOQF010000183.1 GCA_905236295.1 uncultured Eubacterium sp.
AATGTTTTGGACGGTGACGTGGCTATCACACTGAAATCCTTAAAGCTTTCATCCACATTTGTAAACGGAATATGCTTATGTCCCTCAAAGACAAAATCAGCGTGGATCTCATCGCTTACAACTATCACATCATGTCTTTTGCATATATCTCCAAGCTTCCTTAGCTCATCCTTTGTGTATACTCTTCCGCCCGGATTATGCGGATTGCAAAGAATAAACATTCTAACGTTATTGGTTTTTATCTTATTCTCAAAATCGTCAAAATCAATCAGATATTTACCGTCTTCATCCGTTACAAGCTCGCTCTCGATGATATTTCTCTTATTGTCCCTGATCACACCGTAAAACGGATAGTATACCGGACTAAGGATTATCACACTTTCATTTTCCGCGGTAAACGCCAACACTGCCTGGGAAAGCGCATACACAACTCCCGGAGTGACAACCACATGTCTTGCATCAATGTGGAGTCCGTGATGTGATTCAAACCAGTCATTTACCAGACTGAAATACTCATCATCCGGATCCGTGTATCCGAATATTCCGTTTAATGCCCTCTCTGAAAGCGCCTCCGTGATATAGCTCGATGTTCTAAAGTCCATATCCGCCACCCAAAGAGGAAGTATATCTGCCGGTTTTCCTCGCTTAACCGCAAAATCATACTTAAGACTTCCCGTGCCTTTTCTCTCTACAACCTCATCAAAATTCAAATTTTTCTCCATAGCTTAACCTCACTTATTCTTCAAGACTCGCTCTCGGAACCCGGCTCGAGACCTGCTTCAGCGCAGCTGACATATTTCATATACAAAACAAGGCACCTACCCGATCCGGATAGGTGCCAACATCAATAGCAAAGACACTAAATATAGTACATCTGTTGTTCGAGCGCACCCTTTTGTCTGTAAACATCTATAAGATCCTTTAAGGTAATACCAAGCAACAGATCATCAAGCACTTTATTGACCCTGTCAATCACAACCTCCTGGATGGTCGAAGCTATCACCTCGGCATCACCCGGTGTATTAGCCTGCTCATCCTCGAGATGATAGGTGCCGTCAACCGCAACCAGAATATCCGAAAGATAAATATTCTCCGGAAGATCGTTTAAGACATATCCGCCCTGCGGTCCCTTGACTCCCTTAACGATACCCGCGCGCCTGAACGCTGCAAATATCTGCTCGAGATACTGCAAAGAGATATTGTTTCTCTCTGCGATTGAATTTAATGCGACCTTACAATCGGTTGAATTTATTCCAAGATCTATCAATGCCGTAAGCCCATATCGACTCTTTTTTGAAAACTTCATACGCAAGTCTACCTTATATTAATCTACGAAAAGTGCTGTCGAATAGTATCTGTCTCCTGAATCCGGAAGGAGAGCAACGATGGTCTTTCCTTTGAACTCCTCTCTCTTGGCGAGCTCGATTGCTGCCTTTAAAGATGCACCTGAAGAAATACCTACAAGAACACCCTCCTTCTTAGCGAAGAACTTGGAAGTCTCAAATGCATCGTTATTCTCAATAGTGATAACCTCATCATAGATCTTTGTATTGAGGACATCAGGCACGAATCCCGCTCCGATACCCTGGATCATATGCGGTCCCGGCTTGCCCTCTGAGAGAACCGGTGATGATGCCGGCTCAACTGCGACGATCTTAACATCAGGATTCTGCTCCTTTAAGTACTCGCCAACACCTGTAAGGGTTCCGCCTGTACCTACACCTGCAACGAATGCATCTACTTTTCCGTCAGTGTCATTCCAAATCTCAGGACCTGTAGTAGCTTTGTGAATAGCCGGATTTGCAGGATTCTCAAACTGTCCCGGGATAAAGCTGTTAGGAGTCTCCTTTGCAAGTTCCTCTGCCTTTGCAATGGCTCCCTTCATTCCCTTAGACCCTTCTGTGAGAACGATCTCTGCTCCGTATGCCTTAAGGATGTTTCTTCTCTCAACTGACATGGTCTCCGGCATTGTGAGGATAATTCTGTATCCCTTTGCAGCGGCGATAGATGCAAGACCGATACCTGTATTTCCTGAAGTCGGCTCAATGATCACAGAACCTTCCTTTAAGAGTCCTTTCTGTTCAGCGTCATCTATCATAGCCTTTGCGATACGATCTTTTACACTACCTGCCGGATTGAGGTACTCAAGCTTAACAAGGATCTTTGCATTTAATCCAAGTTCCTTCTCTATATTCTCTACCTCAACAACCGGAGTATTTCCAATAAGTCCCAAAACACCTTTATGTACATTTGCCATTTTCGTTACCTCCTATAACCAATATTATTACTATGTTTAATATGTTTTATGGTGGTAATATATCACAGAGTCGCCTACTTGTCAACTAGGTTTTATAAATTTTTTAATAAACGGCTTTTTTACGAAAGAAGATCCTCTCCCTCTCCCATCATTGCGATATCTACGGCAGTGGCATCCTCGAGCCAGAAACACATCATCTTATGACCTGTCTCTTCATTATAAATCTTCTTTAAGTTCGGGTTCTCCTCAAGCATTGCATTGGCATAAGCACCGTCACATGTTGCAAGAAAGAAAAGTCCTGCTTCATTCAAAAAATCGTTTACTTTGCTCATTTTATATTCCTCCTTTTTTTTAAAAAAGGTCGACAGATGTTTCTGCCGACCTATTATTAGTACCTATTAATATATTATCTTTTTCGGGCACTTTCTGGCACAGGCTTTACATCCGATACATTTCTCGTAATCGATAACAGCAACGTTATCAACAACATGAATAGCATCAAACTTACATGTCTTCTCACAGATACTGCAACCTATACAGCCTGTGGAACAGACACCCATTACCTCTTTACCCTTATCTTTATTGATGCAGTGTACCTTGACCTTCTTCTCCTCATAAGGAACAAGATCGATCAAATGCTTAGGACACGCAGCAATACATTTCTTACATGCCTTACAAATTTCCTTGTTGACTACGGCTATGCCGTCTACGATCTCAATCGCATCGAACGGGCAGGCCTTCATACAACTTCCAAGCCCCAGACATCCGTACTTACATGCCTTAGAACCTGCACCCGGAGCAAACATTGCAGCGTTGCAGTCCTCAACTCCGTGGTATTCGAATTTTTCTTTTGCCTTATCACAGTTTCCATCGCAGTGAACAAATGCAACCTCTTTTGCAGATGTTCCCGCTTCAACTCCCATGATCTCAGCAATCTTGTTGGCAATCGGCTCACCGCCGACCGGGCAGTCACCGACACCGGCCTCACCCTTTGCTATAGCGGCTGCAAGTCCTGAACATCCCGGGAAACCGCAACCACCGCAGTTATTGCCCGGAAGCACTCCAAGGACTGCCTCCTCCTTTGGATCTACCTCTACCTTAAACTTTTCACTTGAAAAACCGAGGAAGAATCCAATGATGATACCTACTACTGCGACAACGACCGCAGCTAAAATAATACCTGTCATTTTATCTACCTCCTATACTACACCTGACCATCCAAAGAATGCTATCGCCATGAGTGCCGCTGTGATAAGCACGATCGGCGAACCCTTAAACGGTGCAGGCACGTTGTTGTTTTCCATGCTCTCACGGATACCGGCCATGATAACAATTGCGAGCATAAATCCGAATGCTGTAGCAAGACCGCTGATCACG
>CAJOQF010000184.1 GCA_905236295.1 uncultured Eubacterium sp.
CGGAGCACCGCTATCATCTCCGGTGTTCTGATCTGCCGAAGCACCGCTATCATCTCCGGTGTTCTGGTCTGCCGGAGCACCGCTATCATCTCCGCTGTTCTGGTCCGTCGGAGCACCGCTATCATCTCCGGTGTTCTGGTCTGTCTGCGCACTACTATCATCACCGGTTGTTACAATTAATTCGTGTGCTGCCGGGGCCTCATCACCTTCACCGGCAACTGCTGCGTACACCGGCACACAAAACATTGCGGTGCTCACAGAAAGAGCTATGGCAAGTCCCCTTTTTAATCTTCGACCCATAATGTTTCCTCCTTTATAAAAAAGCAACAACATGCTTACTCATTTTTATAGTATGATTCTACCACACCAAACGTTACAAAAGCATTACACTCGAATACGCAAAAATCTGCTAAAACTTATCCTGTATATAATAATGTAAAAGACTGCGAGAATGACAAGTGGGATCATGATGCACAAAGCGGACGGAACGATTATAAACGATGCATATCCCCCGCTTACCGTGTCGAGTATAAACTCAGATCCGAAAAATCCAAGAATCGATCCTGCTGCCATTCCCAAAACACATGTAATAACCGATTCAATACGCAGATAACTTTTTAACTCATTATCGAAAAAGCCCATAAGTCGCATCACCTTTAGCTTTCTTCTTTTCTCACCTATCTGCATATCCACTACCGCAAGAACCAGTACTGACTCCATCGCCAGTGCAAATCCCGTTATCAGATAGATTATGGCTGCAAACGCCGCAAAATATCCTTTGTAATAATTTATATCATCCTGCGACGAGACGAATCCGCTATATCCGTCAAGACTTTCCATCTGTTTAGCAAAATCCCTGCCGTTTTGTTTTATCATGATGGCATTGTATGAGACTTCATGGTCAAAAACCTTTTTATAATCTTCAGGCGACATAAAGACTTCTACCCCCAAGTAATAATCAGTAATCCCACCTATCTCCACATCATAGATATTGCCGGTCTCATTTTGAATCTGAATCTTATCTCCGGCTTTTACTCCGAGTGTTTTTGCCTGCTTTTCACTAATGTACAGGCCATCCGAATAATCTATCCCCCCGCCGGAAATGACATCATGTACCCCTATGTATTCCTGAATCAGCTTCAGATCTCCGACTCTCAAAAGAGCATTCAGCGAACCCTCGTCATTTTTTATTTTTACATTTTCCTTTCTTATATATAGATACTCTGCCCCACCGTCTTCCAATATTTTCCCCATCAGGGAAGCTGTCTCATCTTTTTCAAACAGTATATCTCCGTCATAATGTATGACTTCCTGATCCTGATATTCCACAGTTTTTCCGATTCCGAATCTTATCGAAAAGCTCATGATCACAAGCATGGTCGCACCGGCTACCGATATGACAGAGAGTATGATCCTGTGAAGATCCGTCCTTAGATCCCTGATCGCAATCCAGGATAACGAAAACTTAGTCTTAGAACCGGCTCCGGCAGCCGGAGTCCTTACATTGTCTGTTTTGTTGATCAGACTTATGATCGATTTCCTGCCAATCCTGTTCGCAAACGCATATGTGGCAACAAATGTTGCAACAATAATGCTCAGAACAAGGATGACTGCATATCCGGGATATAACACCGCGGACGGAGTATCATAAATGTAATACCGGGCAAATTGATAATTTACATATCTTTCCAGGAAGAATGTTCCGACAATGATCCCGGCTATACTTCCGACCAGGACGGCAGATATGGCAAAACAAAAGTATGGCATAAAAATCTCGCGATCGCTAAATCCGTTTGTCTTCATATCGCCAATGATCGCCCTGTCTTCATTTAGCATTTTCCATATCATCACACAGATCATGATAAATGCAACAACAAGGAATGCACCGGTAAAGGCAGGCGCAAGTTTTTTTAGCATCTGAGAGTTATTCCCCACCGAAATATATCCTTCATTCTCTTCAAGCGTTGCAATAATCCAGTCACCATCACTTCTCTCATCCAGCATTTCTCCGAGATGCTGCATCTTCTGTCTCGCCTCATCATTTTCCTCAAAGTATGAACTGAATTTGGAAAGATATTCATTATACAGGTCGTTTAGTTCCTCAAAACGTCTTTCATATGATTCTTTTGAAATCTCTTTTATCCTGTCACATACCGTACTTACCCTGTCCTTATATGAATCACTGTATCTGTTCTCGCCGTATGTGCCTTCAAGTCTTATGTCTGCGGTCATATAGATATCAGAAAGAACCGTGCTGTCAAATCCGCCTCTGTTTACCAAGATATAGGGAGTATATTCGTATTTTAAGTCAAAATGCTCCGGATGCTCCACGATGCCGGTCACCTTGTATGACGGAAATCGCATGAATCCTCCGGTTCCTTCTAAATCTCCTGCTATACCGCTTATATCAAAACCGCTCTCCTCCACCGGATCTATCGTATCCCCGATGGCAATCCCAAGCTCATCTGCAAGCTGTTTTTCTATCAGACACTCCTCATCCTGCCACGGAAGCTCCCCGTCAACAAGAGTAAACCGATTTAGAACCGCTGAATTCGATACGACTCTGACATTTTTTGACAATTGACCTACGGTAAGCTTGGCAGGCGCAAAATATCCCGGTTCCACATCCTGCACACCATCCAACCCCTTTATCGCGGAAATGTCATCTTCGGTCAGCATAAGCGGGGAGTATATCCTGATATCCCGAAAAGACATCTCGTCATAATAGGAGGATATGGCTTCTGTCATCCTCAAGGAAGCAAACTCCGCTCCGACAAAAACACATACTCCGAAAAACAAAAGCACAACAATGGAGATATATGATATTTTTTGCCTTAAGATATTTCGATACGTACTTATAATAAGCAGTTTATTTTTCATAGCATCCCGTCTTCCAAAACAACAACTCTGTCTGCCAGCTTTGAAAATTCAACATCATGCGTTGTCATTACCACCGTTATGTGTCTGTCCTTAACTATCTTTGCCAACACATCCAAAACCATCATGCCAGTTTTGGGATCGAGCGACGCCGTCGGCTCGTCCGCAATTATCACATCCGGAGCCTTTACTATCGCCCTCGCGATCGCAACCCTCTGTCTCTGCCCGAGAGAAAGAGCCGTCGGAAAATGATTCATCCTGTCTTTCAATCCCACCATCTCTAGACACTCGACAGGATCCAGGCTGTTTTTGTTTAGCGTGGCTACCATTTGAACATTTTCAAGTGCGGTCAGATTTGGCATCAGGTTTGATTCCTGAAAGACAAATCCGACGTGTTCACGGCGAAATCGAGTGAGCTGTTCCTTGTTTGATGCCGAAAGATCCTCATCCTCATAGAAAAGCTTCCCCTCATCCATAGCGTCAATCCCGCCAAGTATATTCAACAATGTGGTCTTTCCACAACCGGACTCACCGAGAATGATCACAAATTCATCCTCGTACACCTCCAGATTCACCCCGTTTAGTACCTTCACCGTCTCTGTCCCTGTTTTGTATTCTTTTTTACAATCTATCAGTTTAAGTTTTGTTTTATCCATATATAATACCCACAGGAAGCAACGAATTGCTTCCGAGTACAATGTTTCGTTTATGATCATCTTCCGCAAATATTTTAACATACATCTGAGCTTTTTTTAACCAATGGATGTTCTTTATTAGCGTCAAACATTAAAAAAAGTGCCTGTCGCTTTAGATTTTGGCATATCACTATTAGTGCGAAAGCCCCATTGTGTTTAACGCTATTGTAGACTATAATGTAATCGTAATCTAATTTGAGCTGCTTACGGTCACACTTACGGTTTAACGAAAGGGGTTCACAGATGCCATACAATTGGAACGGCGATTATATAGAATCCAGAGCAGACAAGAACACGGATGTCCTTGGCTTTGGAGAAATCGGCGGCGTGGGACAGCTTATCTATCACAATTTCCGCTTCGCCGAATATGAATTGAAGAATGATAAAAAGTCTGAGCTGCTTGCCTGTCCCGTCTGCAATAAAAAAAGTCCTCCGGATTTAACACCAAAGGACAATCTGTCGGGAAAAGAGATATTGACCAGCCTGTGCGAACTTGCGCGGCGGATAGATGATGTTTCAGAAGAGAATGACCACAAGGCGTTGATTATCGAGTGGTGCAAGGAAAATATGCATCCCTACGCTATCGACTACCTATATAACGCTCTTACCGATGACAACTTTGACATCGCTGATATTGATGCGGAGATGGCTGCGCGTGACGGCATCTTCTCCATAGAGGATTTCATGACCGATTTGGAGAATCTGTATAATGCCGCACGGTTTTATATTGCATTGGAGGCTATTTGTTTTGCGGATAATGTTCCTGCCTACGAGATGTACCAAACTGGCAGGCATTTTCAAGGGCTTCCGTATTTCGAGCGTTATAAGCTGAATGTGGAGATTCCCAATATCGATTTGAGTGCGGCAAACGGTGATCTGCTTGAGGAGATGAAACTCGGCAACAAGTATCTTGCGGAACATCCGTTGGAACAGCCGCCGGAGGGAGAATTTTACACCGAGCCGTATGATGAATACGAAAAACTGCGTGAACGGCTGATTGACTGCATTCCGGATTTCAAGCTACGTTTGAAGGTCAATCCGCAGAATAATAGACTGGTATTCTCTGCTGATGTAAATTCCGTGTTCGATATAGCATGGTATGTACTGGCGCGGATGATGTCGGAAGATCCCGCACCGGAGGATTTCGGTAAAGAGGATGAGCGACCGGAAGGAATTATGATATGCTGCCATCACTGTGGACGCTTCTTTATAAGGAATGCAAAGCATCAGCAGTACTGCGACCGCCCAGATTGCCAAAAG
>CAJOQF010000185.1 GCA_905236295.1 uncultured Eubacterium sp.
CCTCTCTAAGAATCCGGACTCAGCCAGCTCCATTCCGAGATTGAGTCCTGCCTGTCCTCCGAGTGTCGGAAGCACGGAATCCGGTTTTTCTTTTATTATAATCTTTTCGAGTACCTCTCTCGTAAGCGGCTCGATATATACCTCATCCGCAATGTCCTTGTCAGTCATTATCGTAGCCGGATTTGAATTTACCAGCACAACCTCAACGCCCTCTTCCTTCAAAGAACGGCAAGCCTGTGTTCCGGCATAGTCAAACTCAGCGGCCTGACCGATAACAATCGGTCCCGAACCTATAACCAATACTTTTTTTATACTTAAATCTCTGGGCATCAGAAATCTTCCTTTCGTTTATAATACTTACCTGTTTACATTCAATGTCCCGACCGGGATCAGTCCTTATTTCCCATCATATCAAGGAATTTATCAAAAAGATATGAGCTGTCTTTCGGCCCCGGATTTGCCTCCGGGTGGAACTGAACCGTATATACATTTTTTGATAAATACTTAAGTCCCTCGCATGTACCGTCATTGACATTTATAAACGACGGAACTGCCACAGACTCCGGCAATGTCTTTTCATCAACAACATAGCCATGGTTCTGTGAAGAGATATAAACCCTGCCGGTCTCCATATCCTTAACCGGATGATTTCCTCCTCTGTGTCCGTATTTAAGCTTGTATGTATCAGCTCCCGTAGCAAGTGCCATCAGCTGATGTCCAAGGCAGATCGCAAATATCGGTATATCGGAATCATAAAGCTTTTTGACTTCTTTTATAATGTCTGTGCAGACCTTCGGATCTCCGGGGCCGTTCGAGAGCATGATACCGTCAGGTTTTGATGCGATTATCTCTTCGGCGGTTGTGTTTGCCGGATAAATCGTCACCTCGCAGTCGCACTCATGAAGAGACTTTGCGATATTTGCCTTTGCACCGAGGTCCAACAGAGCGACCTTGTATTTTCCGCCCGGGAGGACTTCTTTCTCGCTGCAGGTTGTACGGCTGACCTCATCTCCTGTCGAATATGCCTTTATGCGCTCAAGCACCTCGTCAAGCTTGAAATTCTCATCGGTTGTGATCATACCGTTCATGGTACCACTCTCACGAAGTCTGATCGTGAGGGCTCTGGTGTCAATACCACAGATTCCCGGAATATCATTTTTCTCAAGAAAATCCTGAATAGTTCCCTCGCATCTGAAATTGCTGGGTATGCGGGAAAGCTCTCTTACTATGTATCCGCCGACCCAGGGGCGTTTTGATTCCATGTCGGGAGTGATGCCGTAGTTTCCGATCAATGGATAAGTCATAACTACCGCCTGACCCGAATATGAAGGATCTGTAAGCACCTCAAGGTATCCGGTCATTGAAGTGTTGAATACTATCTCGCTGATAGTTTCGCGCTCTGCGCCTATGCTCTTACCCTCATATACTGTTCCGTCCGCAAGTATCAAAAATGCTTTTTTCATATCATTTTCCTTTATATATAATATTTAATTTGCCGGTGTCAGTAACTCTTTCCCGCCCATGTACATACGTAACGCCTCAGGTATATTTACGCTTCCATCCGCATTGAGGTTGTTCTCCAAAAATGCGATAAGCATACGCGGCGGCGCAACGCAGGTGTTGTTGAGTGTGTGCGCGAAATACTTGTTGCCGTCCTTGTCCTTAACTCTGATCTTGAGTCTGCGTGCCTGTGCATCTCCGAGATTTGAGCAGCTGCCCACCTCGAAGTATTTCTTCTGGCGCGGAGACCATGCCTCAACATCGCATGATTTAACCTTGAGATCTGCGAGATCTCCCGAACAGCACTCGAGAGTACGTACCGGAATATCAAGGCTTCTGAAGAAGTCTACAGTGTTCTGCCAGAGTTTGTCATACCATTTGAACGAATCCTCCGGCTTGCAGATTACGATCATCTCCTGCTTCTCGAACTGATGGATGCGGTATACGCCTCTCTCCTCTATTCCGTGAGCGCCCTTCTCTTTTCTGAAGCACGGCGAAAAGCTTGTATAAGTATAAGGAAGTTTCTCCTCATCATTTATCGTGTCAATGAATTTTCCGATCATTGAATGCTCGCTGGTACCGATGAGGAAAAGATCTTCTCCCTCGATCTTGTACATCATTGAGTCCATCTCTTCAAAGCTCATTACGCCGGAAACGACATTGCTTCTGATCATGTACGGAGGAATGCAGTATGTAAATCCTCTGTCGATCATGAAGTCGCGAGCGTATGCGGTAACTGCGGAATGAAGTCTGGCGATATCTCCCATAAGATAGTAGAATCCGTTGCCTGCAACCTTCCCGGCAGCATCCATATCTATTCCGTTGAAGCGCTCCATTATCTCTGTGTGATATGGAATATCGAAATCAGGGACAACCGGCTCTCCGAACTTTTCTATCTCAACATTCTTGGAGTCATCCTCGCCGATCGGAACCGACGGATCGATGATGTTCGGGATCATCATCATCTTTTCTGTAAGCTGCTCGTTCAGTTCTCTCTCCTGCTCCTCAAGCTCGGCAAGTCTCTTGGAGTTCTTGGCAACCTCTGCCTTTACCTCCTCAGCCTCTTCCTTCTTGCCCTGAGCCATGAGCGCACCGATCTGCTTTGAAATCTTGTTCTTTGCATTGCGGAGCTCGTCACCCTCCTGCTTAGCGGCGCGAACTTTACCATCAAGCTCGATAACCTCGTCAACGAGATGAAGCTTGTGATCCTGGAATTTCTTTTTGATATTTTCTTTTACGACGTCCGGATTTTCGCGGACAAACTTTATGTCTAACATGGCATCCTCCTGCTATTTACTCATTATTCCTATATTAGCATAAAAAAAGATCAATTAAAAGAAAATTTTTTCCTGCTTTAACCGATCCTTTTTATGCACATTTTACGCATTCGATGTTATGAATTTTTTCATTGCACCGGCAAGCTCCGGCTCGATCGCCACAACCTGTTTGATAGCCGGGAAGATTGCTTCGATCCCCGCACCTGCTTCATACGCATTCAACAACGCCTGCAAAAGAAGCGCCGCGTTGACATACGGAGGCAGATTTTCGATTCCGTCAAGGTCACCATCTATGCCCGCCTGCTTTTTATATATCTCTATATCCATTGCGGAAAATCTTTTAAGCGCATCCGTGATAATATTTGCATTTATCTCATCCGGAAGCGCATTGATATAATCCATCGCAA
>CAJOQF010000186.1 GCA_905236295.1 uncultured Eubacterium sp.
AAGCCATACCGCGCAAACCGCCTTGCTCTCCTCGTCAATCTCGATATTTAAGAACGAGAGAAGTGTCCTGAATCGCACGCCCTCCTGCATTGCACCCTCTATCTCTTCCGGCAATGCAGTAATATCGTCCCTCTTTCTGGTGAAAACATGGACAGTTGCCGCTCCCATCCGAACCGCACTCCTGGCGGCATCCATCGCCACATTTCCTCCACCGATAATAACGACCCTTTTGCCCTTTATATCTCTACCGGCTCCCGCCGATATCTCCTGGAGGAAATCTGCCGCAGGGATCACGTTTTTCGCATCGGCATTTTCTACCGGCATACGGTTTCCGATCTGCGCTCCAAGTCCTAGGTAGACTGCATCATACTCTTTTCTCAACCCGTCAAACGAGATATCTCTCCCCACCTTTGAAGAACAGCGGATCTCAACATCCCCGGCATTTGCGATGACACTGATATCCTCGTCAAGCCTCTCCTTGGGGAGTCGGTACTGAGGAATACCGTACCTCAACATCCCGCCCGGTTTGTCATGTTCATCGAACACCACAACTCTGTGCCCCATAAGGGATAGATAATATGCGCAGGTAAGCCCCGATGGTCCCGCGCCTACAACAGCTATCTTTTTGCCGGTGCCGACATTTGCTACCGGAGCCACCGCAGCTTCCTTATCCGCCATATTTACGGCACATTTCTTCAGGCCTCTTATGTTTATAGGATCGTCGATCACAGCCCTCCTGCACTTTCTCTCGCAGGGATGCTCACAGACATACGCACAGGCAACCGGAAACGGATTGCGCTCGCGAATCTTTGCGACAGCTCCATCGTAATCCTCCCTGTTAACGAGCGCGATGTACGCCGGCACATCCACATGAGCCGGACAAAGAGTAATACATGGAACTGTCTGTTTGACATCCTCCACACACCGTTTATCTTTGATGTGACTCTCATACTCATCCGCAAACTCTTCGAAACTGTCGAGAACCAGATTTGCCGCTACCACGCCGACAGCACAGTCTGCCGTCTCACCGATCATCTTACACAGCGTCTTTAATCTTTCAATCGTCTCTTCATCGGCATCTCCGGCGATGACATCACCCAGAAGTGAATCGACCTCCGACAGTCCGTCCCTGCACGGCACGCATTTACCGCAGGACTGATTTTTGGATACCTGTAGAAAAGACCGGTATAAAATAAGCGGGCACATCCCCGGTGGGTAGAATGCTATTCTGGACCTGAATCTATTTAACACCACATCAATCCGCTCATTCAGATTGCCTTTTTTTGCCAGTTTTCTCATAGAACCCTGCTACCTCCTATAATGGGTTGTACCCGCTTTGTACTCTATTTGGTTTTTGTCCTTCGCTTGTCTTCATACATGGCTGTATCGATCTTTTGAAGGAACCTGTCCTCGGAATCATTCACACTCTCGAACCTGTCATGTCCCATGGCGACTGACAGTGTATATGGGCGCTCACCCGTTTCATTGAAACGGGCTACTCTTTCGAGTATTCCCTTCTCGAGATCTATCACATCATTCTCATTATCCGTTTTTACAATGATGATGAATTCGTCACCGGCATATCGAAATGCCATGCTGCCCGGCTTAACGCTGTTTCTGATTATGTCTGCCATATCCCTTAGCGCCTGATCTCCTACCGAATGACCGTAGTTGTCGTTTATCTCCTTGAAGTCATTCATATCAAGCATAATGCCGTAGTATCGCTGAGCGATCCTTCGGTTGATACTGAAGATCGCATGTTCAAGATACTGCCGGTTGAACAGGTTCGTCAGATTATCTATGTATGACCTTTGCTGTTGGAGACTCATACTCAGTGCTACAAGCGCAACTGCCGTCCCGAGCCACGCTGTGGATATCCCGTAAATGAGCATCTGAAGGACGCTTCCTGTCACTATCGGTATCAGATACATATATATCGGGAAGAATGCAACCCTGCCCATTTTTCTCCTGTAGTATATATACATTGTCAGACTGTATACCGCACAGAACATCACGTAGATATAAAAGATATATATGGTTGGCTGTCTGTGATAAACGCCGTTTTCATCTACGTAGAAGTAATATTTAAAAAAGATATTGCCCACAAGTGTAAGAAGCAGTATCCCCACCGGAATACTGAGCTTGAAATATATCTTTTTCAGACGTTTTCTGTCGTGGAACAGATTGAGATCTACATAGATCAGCCACATAAAGGCTCCCAGACCATTTGCATAATACAAAAAGCTGTTGCCGAGCAGATTGATCCACCGTCCTATCCTCGATGTGCATCCGTCAACCGCAAAGGTAACCGGCTCGACCACGCAGGCGATCATCACGAGAACCATCATCAACGTAAAGACTCTCTCTTCTGTATTTAATTTGGTTCTTGTGAGCAGTCTGCTAATCAACAGGAACAGGAGCAATACAAATCCTGTAGCGTTGGCGACAACTATTGCCTGCAAATTCATCTGATCGGTTTCCTTCCCGGTAACATCTTAAGCACCGCGCTTTTCGCAAACAACATTTAAACTCTCCCGAATGTTGTTTTGTGTCTTCACATACGATGTCTCTTTTTTACATTCTCTAACATTGTAACATCTTGCCTTCTTTTTCTCAACACCAAAGCACACCATACCGATACCGCTGGCAATGAGGATGACAATTCTTAAGATATCTACCTGCCACGGGCATCCTGAAATAACAAACGAGAATAATGTGAATATAAAGCTTCCTTCGAATATTGTCTTTATCATGAAAATACACCTCCCGGATAATCCGTCTCTTTACTCAAGAAGATTATCCGACAGGAGGTGTACTATAAAAAGGACGCTATGTGATTTCGACCGATCTCATACTCCGGCTATCGCATTCGAACGTGGCATACGTAGCCAGAGCATCAAATTTCTTTCCCATAAGATGGCTGCGCCAATCGACAAAGCAAAAACAGCCGGTATGCAGCCCCCCTCTGCAACCGACTGTTTTCGCAATTTCTTATTAAAGAAAACCTTCTCCTATATCCAATCTTTTTACTGTTCTTTCTTTTTAAGATATACTGCCCAATATACGCATCCCACGCAGATCGCACCACCTATAATGTTTCCGATCGTGACAGGGAGAAGATTGCCCCCGAGGAAACTACCAACATTCAGGTTGCTGAAATCCACGCCTGCTGCCGTAGCTGCATCTGCGTAAGCGGGAACTTTGATGGCAAAAAGTCCTGCCGCGATATAGTACATATTTGCCACGCTATGCTCAAATCCACAGAGGACGAACATCATAATCGGGAAGAAAAGTCCTACTATCTTACCAACAACATCTTTTGCCGCAAAAGCAATCCAGACCGCAATACATACGAGGAAGTTACAAAGAATTCCCTTTATAAGCGCTGCGCCGAATGACATCGATGTCTTGGCTACAGCTGTGGAAATTACGGAAACAGCCATACCGTTACCAAACAAACCAACCTGTCCGCAAACCACGATCGCCAACGCTACCAAACCTGCTCCGATAAAGTTGCCAATGTAAACCCATACCCAGTTCTTTATCATTCCGCCAAACTTTATCTCTTTCTGAAGCAAAGGGATCGTCAACAGACAGTTTCCCGTGAAGAGCTCGCTTCCTGCAAGGAGAACCATTGTCAATCCTCCCGGGAATATACATGCGCCGATAAATTTGCCGACCGACGCCGACTCAACACTGACTGCTGCTGTCGTGGCTCCCACACCACCAAAAGCTATGAAAGCTCCTGCCATAATAGCCAACAAGATCATGCGACCTACCGGCGTGTTTACCTTTGCTTTACCAATACCTATATAATTGTTTGCTACCTCTGCTGGAGAGAAAAAATTCATACCTTAACTCCTTTCCGATATACCATAAACCTATCTTTTTCTACCTTACCAAACAACGCCACGTTGTAGTGGTCTGCCATAATTGCCGCCTCCTTTGTAGCTGTCTTTGTCGTCATGAAGACAGGCACTCCGGCTGCAATCACTTTTCTTATCATATCAAGAGGAATACGACCGCTTGACAACAGAGCGCACTCGCCAAGATTAACCCCATTTATGAGTGCATACCCTATCACTTTATCGAGCGCATTGTGTCTTCCGATATCTTTAGCCTTAAACAGACATTTGTTGTCTTTGAAAAGATATGCGCAATGTGTAGACTTTACACTTTTGTGAAATCTGCTGTCCTCGTCGTAGTATCCTGCGTAATTATAAATCTGATCCGGAGTCCATTTTGCCGGAGCGAGGGGTTTGATCTCCCCGTCCAGCAAAAATTCATCCGTCAATACGCGGTTGTCCGTACAGCAGCTTGGAATCTGCGTGACAAAGCCGTCTTTCCCGCGCGACTTTGCCTCCCGGCTCAAAAATACTTTTGCCCTTTTGCCATACTCACAGATATAGATCTCTCTGATATCCTCCGCTGAGGAGATCATCCTCTCCGTGAGCAGGCGACCAGCTGTAAGCTCTGCCAGATATTGAGGCGTGCAGGTGAGCTTCATGGTCAGAACATCGTTTATGTATATCTCCATGCTGTGCTCCGACAGCGTGGCCATCTGCTCCGCCTTCGGCTCATCCTGCGTTTTGTAAACCAAAACATCTACGCTTGATTCATCTATTGTCTCTCTGAATAAATTCTTTATATGTATAGAATTGTCGTTTACTGACATCCCGAAACCACCACATCAATATAATTGTCCGTCTTGGTCTCTTTTCCGGTTGCCTTCTCGATGTCAACTGCACATACCTTGTACTCAGGCGCTCTACAGATATTATCGAGGGCTGCATTTGTCAGCCAGTTACAGTTTCCGTCGAGGAAATGGAACGGCATCCAGCATTCGCCCGGAGAAGTCTTACCTGAAACTCTGGCTGTGGATGTTATCGCACCTCGTCTTGACGAAATCCTTACCTTGTCGCCGTCCTTGATACCCTTCTTCTCGGCGTCTTTGGTATTGATCTCTATAAACGAACTGTTCGATATCTCCAATATGCCTTTCTCGCGCATGGTCATCGCGCCGGCGTTGTAATGATAGAGGATACGTCCCGTGATCATAATGATCGGATACTCATCATCCGGAAGCTCATCGGATTCGCGATATGCAGCAGTGCTGTATGTACCGAGGCCTCTCGAGAATTTTCCGACATGCATGATCGGCGTACCCGGATGATCCTTTGAAGGACATGGCCACTGTATTCCGCGACCGGCTATCTCATCGGAATCAAGTCTTTCATGGGATATACCGGTAAATGACGGTGTAACAGATGCTATCTCATCCATGATCTCTGCGGATGTGAGATGCGGCTGCTCATATCCCATACGGTTCATTATCTCAATAAAGATATCCGTATCAAGCTTGGTACCTTCCGGACCCTCCATAGCCTTTCTGATTCTCTGAACACGGCGCTCTGTGTTTGAAAACGTTCCTTCTTTTTCGAGATAACCTCTTCCCGGCAGAACAACGTCAGCGTATTTTGCTGTCTCTGTCAAGAACAGATCATCCACAACGAGGAAGTCTAACGACTTAAGCGCTTTCATAACATGATTTGTGTCAGGGTCTGAGATGATCGGATCCTCTCCGAAAATAAAGAGTCCCTTTATATTGCCCTTGACACTCTCAACGAAGGTCTCTGTCGCTGTAAGTCCCTTGGTCGTCGGCAATTCAACGCCCCATGCTTCTTCAAACTTTTTAACCATATCCGGGTTTGAGACCTTCTGATATCCGCTGTAATCGGTCGGAACAGCACCCATATCGCAGGCACCCTGTACGTTGTTCTGTCCACGAACCGGATTGACTCCAACTCCCGGACGTCCGAAATTACCGGTTACCATCGCGAGGTTTGAAAGCGACATAACGCCCTCAGTACCCGTGGTGTGCTCCGTTACGCCGAGGCAGTAGATGATACTTGCATTCTTGGCGCCGGCATACATGTGTGCCGCCTCAATAAGCATATCCTTATCGATATGGCAGATCTCTGCGACCTTCTCAGGTGTATAATCCTTGACGAGAGCTTTGAGCTCCTCGAACTTGTCGAGCTCTGTACGCTCTTTGATGAACTCTTTGTCCTCCAGGCCTTCGTTTAGGATTATATTTATCATTCCGTAAGAGAATGCTACGTTTGTACCCGGTTTGAGCTTTAAGTGTATATCTGCGCTCTGGGTCAGATCGATGTTTCGCGGATCCACGACAATAAGTCTGGTTCCCTTTTGCTGCACAGCCTGTCTGATCTGCATTCCCATTACCGGATGTGCTTCCTCCGGATTGCCTCCGACAAGAAGGATCACATCTGAGAGATTTGTGCAGTCATATATGGTGTTTGTCATGGCTCCCGAACCAAGGGT
>CAJOQF010000187.1 GCA_905236295.1 uncultured Eubacterium sp.
ACGTCAAATCTTCCGTGTAGTATCTTCTTATACATCAAAATAGAGACAACGGAGAGCATCCCCTCTCTATCCTCCGCATTGTGAAGGGAGAGCAGGACGTAGTCGTCATCGTTTTTGGTCTTTTCGTATCTTTCATACACCGCGATCAGTTCGCCGCCGTTATACTTGTCCTCGCGGTAAATCCCCAGAAAGTTTTCGAGATCTTTTTGCTTCATTCCGTTTAGTGGAAGCATATTTGAAAAGCTTTTGATCTCAAGATAGAGATCGTAGTGACTGAGCTCGTTAAATTTTAAATTGAGCTGTAACATATCGGCGCGCTTTTTTATAAACGGCATATCAAAGGCTTTGCCGTTGTAGGTGACGCATCTTGTGAAGTGCTTTGTAAACGCGGCAAATCTCCGGATGAGCTCGGGTTCGTCATCGGGGCATTCTGTCATAAGCTGTACAAGCTTTAGCGTTTTTTGATCCTCTGAGAGGTATATTACGCCTATCATATATATACGGTTATATCTTGATGACAGTCCTGTGGATTCTATGTCGAAAAAGAAGGTGTCCTCAAAATCGAATCCGTTGTAGTGCGGTATTGAGTTTATATCTATCATTTTTGTGTTTTTTCTTAACATATTTTCTTTCCTGCTGCCTCCAGCATATAAAAGCCAAGCCATAGTCTGAGTCTTTCCTCGGCGTTGTCAAAATCCCTTCGATGTGTGAGTTATCTTCATATCTGACCTTTCTGAAAATTATCTTTGCCGGACACAGATTCCCTTTAAACGTTATGTCCTATTATATGGATTTTTTTGATAAAAACAAGCTTTGTGCCGAACAATGGTCTTGTCGGGAATGAGTGACTTTTCGCAGATGGAAGAATATCACCTTTTTCGGTTGTGAAAAATGACGGTTTAATGTATAATTAAATGAAAATTTTGTTGATAATACACAAGACGTTTGACGGCGGTGTATTATCAACATTCACGGTTTTTACTTAAAGGTAAGGTGAGTAAATATATGAGTTTAGGTGATAAATTATACACAATCCTGATTGCGGGTGGTTCTTACAAAACCATACTTAACGGACTGTTGGTTACGGTTTTGATCTCTGCTGTTGCATTGCTAATCGGCACAGCTCTCGGCGCTTTTATATGTTTTCTTCGAACCCGCAAGAATCTTATTCCACGAACAATAGCTACTGTATATATCGCGGTTTTGCGAGGTACTCCGGTTCTGATGTTGCTCTTGCTTCTGTATTACGGAGTCTTTGCCAGAGCCGGACTTGCACCGGTGACGGTGGCGATACTTACATTTGCCCTAAATGTGTCCGCCCATATAGCGGAACTTCTTAGATCCTCGCTTGAGGCGACGGACAAAGGACAGGTTGAGGCTGCGAGAATGCTGGGATTCTCGGCAAGGGAAGCTTTCAGGCTTATCACTCTGCCACAGATGCTTCACACCGCAAAGCCTGTGTATCAGTCCACTATTGTAAATCTTATACAGTGGACCAGTGTTGTAGGCTATGTTACCATTACAGACCTTACCAGAGTTATCAACAACACTGCGGCAAGAACCATGCAGCCTCTTCTTACTATTATTATAGGAATGCTTATTTATTTGGGCATAAGTTACATTGTTTTCGGTATCTTTGCCCTGACTGACCGAAAGAAAGGAGGCGCAGGTAAATGAGTCTTATCGAAGTAAAAGGCCTGTGCAAATCCTTTGGAGATTTGTCGGTGCTTAAAAATGTTGATCTTAATGTAGAACCCGGAGAGAGAATAGCCATAATCGGAGGCTCCGGTTGTGGAAAGAGTGTATTTTTGCGCTCACTGTTGCTTTTGGAACAGCCGGATTCGGGCAATATTTTCATAGACGGACAGGAGATTACAGCGAAGAATGCGGATCTTGACACGATCAGACGCTCCGCCGGCATGGTGTTTCAAAAATTCCATCTGTTCTCCGAGATGGATGTAATGGACAATTTATGTCTCGCCCCGGTGAGACTTAAGGGGATGTCCAGAGCCGATGCAGAGAAAAAGGCGACTGAGCTCTTGTCACAGGTTGGACTTCTCAGCAAGGCGCATGCATGGCCGTCACATCTGTCGGGTGGACAGCAGCAGAGAATCGCCATATGCAGATGTCTTATGATGGATCCGAAGATCCTGCTCTTTGATGAGCCTACGAGTGCGCTCGATCCGACAATGGTAGGAGAGGTGCTGGCGGTTATACGTATGCTTACGAAACGCAATATGAGTATGCTCATAGTCACTCACGAGATGAATTTCGCAAAAGAGGTTGCGGACAGAGTGCTGTTTTTTGCGGATGGCGGTATCTATGAACAGGGAACGCCGGAGGAGATCTTCGACAATCCAAAGGGAGAAAAGACAATTGCCTTCATCAACAAGATCAAGTATTTCTCTTACGATATAGAAAACCGTAACTTTGACCTTATGCAGCTTCAGGGTGGGATTCAGGTATTCGGAGAGAAATACGGCATAGATTATCTGAAGACCTATCGCCTGCAGATATGCTGTGAAGAGCTTATTTACGAGATGATAGACAACTGCTATCTGAATGGGCAAATGATGAATGTTCATCTTGATATTTCCTTCGCGGAGACGGATAAAAAGGCTCAGATCAATCTGAAATGCAAGGGAGAGAAATTCAATCCGTTTATACAGGATGATGACGGACTCGGAGTCACGATCATCAAAAATATGACAGAAGAATATGCTTTTCGATATGAAGACGGTGTCAATTATATAGACGTGATTTTGTAGAGAATCTTGCTCCTGTGTTTTTAAGGATTTTTTAATTTCCTGTGACAATCTGGCAACTTATATTGAGAATGAGTATATCCTATAATATATTTAATACAATTTTATATGAGGAGGAAAATGTATGAAGAAGAAAGTATTAGGTTCATTGCTTGCGCTGTCTATGGTGGCAGCATCACTGGCAGCATGCGGAAAGGCAGCGCCTACGCAGGAGCAGACACCGAGCAGTGACCAGACGCAGAAGACTGAGAGCACACAGACTTCGGATCAGGCAGCAGCTGAGACTGTTGCTGAGGCGGCATTCAATGTAGGTGTATTGTCTTATCTTAATATGACGGAAGATGAGATAGCTGAGGTTATCGAAGGCTCAATGGGTACATTGGAATATTTGATTGAGGCCGGCGTTGTTACCCCTAAGGGCGAGATACCGGATGAAGATGCGGAACGTCCTGACCTGTCATGCATATACTATGACACATTAGATGCCATGGTTATGGGGCTGCAGAGCGGAGATGTTACGGGAATAGATGTGCCGCTTAGCACAGCACAGTATCTCGTTGCAAGCAATGATGATCTGATGATGATTGATGAGTATGATTTTTCCGCTTTAGAGGATGATATGTTTGCTAATATACTTGTGAGTCGTCGAAGCAGCGGCTACTCTTTCATGTTGCGAGAGGATGAGACTGATCTTCGAGATGAGTTCAACAAGGTCATCGATGAAATGAAAGAGGACGGTACTTTAGACGAGCTCACCAAGAAGTATATCACAGAAGCTGATTATACTAACATTGAGCCGGTTGAGTTCGAAAAGGTCGACGGAGATACCATAAAGGTAGCTGTAACGGGATCTCTTCCTCCGATGGATTATGTAGCACCGGACGGAACATTTGCCGGATTCAACACAGCCCTCCTTGCAGAGATCGGAAAGCGCACCAACAAGAATATCGAACTCGTGCAGGTTGACAGTGTAGGTCGTGCATCAGCACTTGCATCCGGAACTGTTGATGTAGTTTTCTGGAACAGAGGTATGGTATCAGAAAACCTGGACGGCATGACAGATGAAGAGGCAAAGGCATATATAGAGGAGAGAAGAGCTGAGCGTGAAAAGAGTGAAGATGCACCGAAGTTAGATCAGGAAAAGATTGACATTCTTAATGCAATGAATGAGGGTCTTGATTTAGAAGAGGTATACAATCAGGACAGACCTGATGGCACAATCTTTACAAAAATATACTACAAAGACATCAATGTTCCTGTAGTTCTCAAGAAATAAGTCTGGTAGTTAATAAGATTATGTACAGTCAGGCTGGACTGGCTAAACAGTATATAGGCTGTCACTTTGAATGAGGAAACATCCAAAGAGGCAGCCTTTTTCTGGAAAATGAAATTCCGGGGTGGTATAATTGAGAAGTAAACATTAAGCATTATAGGTTGTGAAAGGAAAAGGAGAAAGAAATGAAAAGACTGGCTGTAATTATTTTAGCAGCATTGACAGTGTCTTTATTGACATCATGTGGTGGGACAAAAGAGGATTCAAATTCTAATCCGGTATCCGAAGCCGGAGTCCATACATCTGATGACAGTGCAGGTGAATCTGCTGAAACGAAGGAAGAAGGATTAAAGCTTGGGATGATCGGATATTTAAATATATCCGAAGATGAGTATGCAGATAGCATAAAACTTCCCGTTGAAGACGAGAATGAAGAAGGGAAAGTCCCGACACTTACAGATGAATTTTCCGAGGTAGTAAGCAAAGACTTTGACATTGTTTATTTTGATTCACTACAGTCCTTACTCTTGGCAGCTGAGAGCGAAAGTATAGATGGAATTATAATAAACAGGGCTACGGCGGATTATCTTGTGTCGGAAAATCCGAAGTTTAAGATTAATGAGGTGGTTGACAAACAGGACGAGTCGGCCTCCGAGATTGAACAAAAAAGTATTTTTGATGAAG
>CAJOQF010000188.1 GCA_905236295.1 uncultured Eubacterium sp.
CCCCTGCCATAAAACCGTGGTAGAAGCTTTCCTTGTAATCGTAATAGCTTATTGATTCCTGCAGCATAAGCGTTATTCCATCCGCAAGCGCGTCAGCGTCCTTTGACGTTAAATCTGAAAAGAAGCTTTCGGCATCGCGCTCCTTAAGCTTTTCCTGAAACCATCCACGTACCTTATTTTCAAAAATATAGAGCACTTCCTGATTTGGGATATCCATTGTCACATATCTTGTTCTGTCTTCGAAACGCTCTGATACTTTCTTAAAATATCCCGTAAAAAACATAAAATTCCAAAGGTTATCCATACTGTCGTATATCTCATCATATGTGATATCCTCATGCACCGGCTTTTCTATGCTGCCGCCCGCTATCAAAAGCTCTATCTCATCCTTTACCTCGCGGTCAGCCCTTTCAATGAGATCCCGCACTATGGAGTTGCTGCTGGTGTTTGCCCAGTAGCTCTCCGGAAAGCGGTTTATGTTTGCAAGATGATCCTTAATGTATTTTATCGTGCTCCACGGATTGTAGATATTTTCCTGTCCGAAATAATATCCATTGTACCAATCCTTTATCTCCGGATATTTAGTCTCCATATCATAGTCGGAACTCATTTTTTTCACTTCATCATCCGTAAACCCAAAGCACTCTGCATAGTCGTCGCTTAACACTGAGTTAATGTCCAGATTATTAAGTCCCGTAAAAATTGACTCCTTTGAGATACGAAGACATCCGGTGATTACTGCAAACTCAAGCGCGTCATTGGTCTTTAGGGTGCTCCCGAAAAGCTCCCTTATAAAGTCCACCATCTCATCATAAAAGCCGTAATGATATGCCCCTTCGAGCGGAACGTCATACTCGTCGAGCAGAACGATAACATTTTTTCCATATACCGTCTTTAAACAGTTACATAAAAATTTCAGCGAATTCTTGTATTCGTATGGCTTTTTCTTATTATTCAAAAAGCCCCTATACTCATCTTTCTCCGCATCAGTGAGCGCATCACTATCAAGTATGTATCTGTGATTTTTGTATTCATAGGCTATTGTCGTGCATATTAGCTCCATACAGTCCTCAAACGTTGACTGTTTGCCCGATTTAAGCGTAAGGGATATTACCGGGTACTGCCCCATGTGCTTCGTATATTCCTCACCGGCATCCATTATCTTCAATCCTTCAAAGAGATACCTGTAGTCCTCCTTGTTCCCACGAAAGTCATGCGCATTCCAGAAGAAATATTTTAGCATACTGAGTGTGAGCGTCTTTCCGAAACGCCTCGGTCTTGTAAAAAGATTTACCGTTGCCCTTTTATCGAGCAGTTCTTTAATAAAAAGAGTCTTGTCAACATAATAATATCCGTCATCAATTATTCTGCTGAAATTTTCGTACCCAATCGGAAGCGGCTTATACTTCATATCATTCCTCCATCGCATGTACCATGCCAAAAGATGTTGCAGCATTTCCAAACATTAAAGTTCATTATATCAAAAATGAGGGTGGCTTTCCACCCTCACTTCGCTACAGCCCTTTCTTTATTAACTCCAGAGTAAGGTGCATAAAATGAACAAATTATTAAATGAGTTGATATTGATACAACACTGCGAATCTATGCCAAAGTCAAAGATAAAGAGGCAAAGTGCGAGATATCGGAAGCAATGAATGGAATCATTCAACTTAAGAACTACACAGAAGAGTAACAAGACAACAATACAGGATTCACAGATCATATTCCATCTGTTCACTTACATCACTTCACCGTGACTTTCGCCTTCTTCGCAAAACCATTTCTTGCATAGACCCAGATGGTGCAGCTGCCTTTGCCGACAGCCTTGATCGTTCCGTTCTTTGCCACCTTCGCCACCACGTTGGTGCCTGACACCAATGTGGGAGTAAAGTGTCCAAAGATCACACCCCCTCCCTCAAGTAAACAGACCTTTCAATAGTGGTACCAGGGTGGTTCCGATCAAGATCACGCCACCGCCTGCCATGAGCTGCTTGATTCCCTGGCTCTTCGCGCCCGGGTTGTCCACGCCGTAACCTTCCATCAGGTTGATGCCGCCCCAGATCCCGAGGCCCGCGCCAATGGCGATGACAAGCATCTGCAGGATGTTGATTGCACTGTTGAAAAATGCCATATATCATGTCCTCCTTATTATAATCCTGCCCTTCATAACTGCTTAAAACCTCCTCTCCTCATAAATTTGGGCATAAAAAGACCCGCGTGGATTTGTTTCCACGCGGGTATGTAATGAGGTATATGCTATTCAAAATACATGTCCTGTTATGTTTCTGGTAGATGTAACTGTTATTCCTATGAGAATAATTTTGGTGTCATATTCTTTGCCAGTTTTGCGTGTTTTGTATACGGTTCCGGCTCACCGAAC
>CAJOQF010000189.1 GCA_905236295.1 uncultured Eubacterium sp.
CAGCCATACAGCCTCCTTTTGTCACGATTATTATATAACTATCGTGACAAATATACAATATAATGTTTTCATTTATTTGTCGACCTATGGGATTCTATAGCTTCTAAACTATAACTATAATCAATTTGTCACTTCAGTTTTTTCGACCGGGCACCATTTTTTTATGAATTATATAAATCTATAACAAATTATATGGGAGTTGATATTCCAGAGAACCCAGTCATGCGGTTTTAAGAGCTTTTATAGGCTTATAAAGAGATTTATCGGAATGCCCGACTCGGCGCGATTCCTTGCTTCATTCTGTAGACACGGGCGCTCAAGGAATCCGTAATGCTCCTGTCTATCGGTCCGTTTACTCCGGCAAATAATAGAAGATATCTCCCTTTCTCGCGTCATCCCCAAGCGGAATCTCCAGGGTTCCGGTAGCTATCTGAATATCACGAAGCCCTCATCATCCTCTGCCTGCCACATACCGGTTATCTCCGGATGCATCTCATTTTGGGTTGTACCGCCCCCGTCCGAAAGCTTCGGAAGCAGAAACATGATTCCAAGTATCACCGCCGCAACGATCACAAATGCGACCACCGTGATCACCACAGCTTTGTTGTTCTTTTCTTTCAGATATCCCTCATAGTTGTCTCAGCCCATGAATACTGCATCATATACTCACCCGTGTACTCATCCACAGCCTCCCTGCCCGCTGCGAGCAGATCGTAATAGTCACACGAGACCATATCAGTGAGAATCGAGGTGGTGTTTCGCCCTCTTACCACAAACTCCTCAAGTCCCTCCTTCTCGAAGGTATCCTTGAGATCCTTTATGAGCTTTCTAAGATGTGCCGAGCGAAGCTCGATGTCTCCGTCATCCTCCCAGAGAATAGCCATCAGCTCCCCGTTAGTACATCCGGCACCATGGCGGTCCACCAGGTATGCCAGAAGCTCCTTTGTCTTGGTTCGCCCGAACTTCAACGGCTTTTCATCGACAAAGACTTCAAAATTACCCAATGCGTGGATGCGTATCCTCTTTTGGTTTATCGGATATCTGAGATTCTCCAGTGCCTTTTGGACTGCCGTTTTAGACGCCGGCTTTACCAAAAATCCGCTCACATACATCTCATGTACCGGCAGCGCATACTCGGGATATCCGGTGACAAAAATGATGTTTAGTTTTTTCCTGATCTTCATCATCTTTTTGGCCAGCTCCATACCGTTTTCGCCCGGCATATCGATGTCGAGAAAAACCACATCAAAGTCCGATGTCTCCTCAACCGCGACCAACGCTTCAGCCGGGGAGTATTTTCCGATGTATTCGCCCTGCGGATCGATATCCTCCAGGGTAGCGATAAGATCATCCACAGCAAAATATTTGTCATCCACCACCAGTGCTTTCATACTGATCTCCTGTTCTTAAATGCCTTTTGAAATAATCACTGTAACCTCTGTGCCGAAGGAATCGCTTTTCATCTTTAATTCACCCCCAGTCAATTCCAGCCTGGTGCGAATATTATTGACTCCGACTCCTGCGCGCTGATTGGCAATATCGTTGTCGCTGCCCGTCCCGTTGTCCTCGACGGTCACATAATACCGTTTCTCATCCTCATAGGAACTGATCTTTATCACTCCACGCCCCGGCGCAGTGACGATTCCATGCTGGACCGCATTTTCAACAAGCGGTTCGATCGAAAGTGCCGGAAGCATAAAGTCAGTCACCTTGAGATTCCACTCAACTTCGAAATCCGCCATAGGATCGGTAAACTCTATATTCAGATATAGTTTTATATTCTCAACCTCATTTTCGAACGGAATTATCTTTTCCGAGGTCATGCTCTCAAGCTTGTTTCTGAGATAAACCGAAAATTTCTGAACGTACTCCTCTGCTTTCTTGGGATCCCTTCTGCAAAGGGACTTCATCGCAACCAGACAGTTGTATATAAAGTGTCGGTTTATCTGTTTGGTGAGAAGTTCTATGCGACTCTCCGCCAGAGCCTTTTCACTTTCCAGCAGCTTGTTTTTTTCCTTGAGATACTCGTTTTCCACATCTACCTTTCCAAGGATCACAAGGAAGGTTCCAAACATCATCACTGAGAACACGATCAGCGTATTCAGAGCATATACCTGATATGCGGATTCAAGGAGCACAGCCGTAGCAAGGGCTGCAACTATATATACAAATACTATCCTGTTTCTGAAATCGCTCCTCTCAAAGTGGATCATCGAAAAAACGATGATAAACACAAGATAAATTATTCCCACCAGAAACGGCATAAACCTGAGTGGGCAATTGCCAACCCAGTGATTGCCGGCGCTGATCCTGTAGGTAAGTCCCATACCGAACATATCCATCACACACAATACCACAAGGATCATTTCCGGTATCGCCAACCAGAAACGAGTCTTTTTCGGCGCAGTCACAAACAGGTACTGAAGCGCCAGAAACGGAAGCATAATATACCCCAGCGAACACATAATGCTTCTGGGTATAACTGCCTGCTCAATCGTGGCAAAATATCCTTCCGCATAGCGTATAACGCTTAACACCCCAACTTCAAACGCAATGAGAAGTACAACCTTCTCCTCTTTTTTGAATTTGATGTCATATGAGAAATAGCAGACAAACACTCCGACTATCATTATGAGTGTCACATAATTCTCACGCAAAAAACCCATCCTATATTCCCTCCGGAAGACCGTTTCCGTCATCCTTCAACACAATGAAAAGTTCCTCTCCGACTTCAGAAATGGTTATCTGAAGTGTACCAAATATAAAAAAATTATAAATTGAAAAGTAAAAAAAATCAAGGCATGGCATGTGGACTATTTCGTCAAAAAGAGACGGGGACTCGAATACTCCCCCTCGTCTGAAACGTAGAAAGGAAGCGGGTTCCGTCACCATAACCCTATAATATGGAAAGGTGCATTCACGGTGCTATCCGGTGATATGCGGTGTTAATTGGTGCTGGGCGGGGATGGGTGTGATCACACTTTTTCAGCCTTTTTATTCAACTTCCCATTTTGCATCTTTCAACAGTTCTCTTCCGACACCAATCAAATCTGCCGCCCCTTCGTTCAAGAGGGCATCTGCGTCAGCCAATATCTTTATCCCTCCTGTCAGAAGAACAGGAATCTTGACTGCATTTTTTATTGCCATGGACATCTCAC
>CAJOQF010000190.1 GCA_905236295.1 uncultured Eubacterium sp.
TATTTCAAGTTTTATCGGTACAGATATACTTAAAATTGCTTCAAATCGCGCTAATTCACGCATTAAAATATATATTCAGTCTGATCATATTATTGAAAAAAAATACTGCTATGAGCTAGAGCGAAAGATAAAGAATACTATATTTAAGGACAATAATGTTGATGTTTTTGTTATAGAATCCTTTAAGCTTTCGAGTCAGTATACTCCCAAAGACTTTATTGACGCATACAGGTCAAGTATCTTAGAAGAGATAAAAGGTATTGGACATCTTGAGTATTTAATGTTTAAGAAGGCCAAATTTGAGTATGATGACAATAATGTAATAACAGTATTGTTTGAAGATACAGTATTCACAAGAAAGAAAGCAGATGATCTGCATATTTACCTTGTAAAATTATTTAAAGACAGGGCAAATATGGAGGTCTCTGTTTTAGTTGATTTCTACACAGAAAATGATGACAGCAAGAAAAAGCTCAGGGAAAAGCTGCTTGCCTTGGAGGTTGAATCGCTAATTGGCTCCAACACAGCCGATAAACCCACAGAGGAGGAACCTGCAAAGAAGAAGCCGGCTAAAGCTCCTGAAAATAAGAGTGAAAGACCGGCTAAGACTTTCAAAAAGTTCAAATCAAAGAGTGACGATCCCGATATCGTTCTCGGTCATGATTTTGATGACGAGATCATACCTATTGATTCAATAGAAGGAGATTCCGGAGATATCGCCATAAGGGGAGAGATCATAGGTCTTGAAGTTCTCGAGACGAGAAGCGGAAGCTTTATAATCACGATAACACTAACCGACTACACCGATACGGTAAAAGCAAAAAAATTCTTCAGAGAAGAAGATGACAAAAACGCCCTCCTCGAAAGAATAAAAAAGGGTAGTTTTGTCAAGATAAAAGGTGTATTAGAATATGACACCTATATGAGGGAGATCGCAATTACCAGAATATACGGTCTAAAGCTCATCTCGGACTTTACAGAAAAAAGAGTCGATACATATCCCGAGAAGAGAGTGGAGCTTCATTGCCATACAAAGATGTCCGACATGGATGGAGTTACCGACGTAAAAGTCCTGATAAACCGTGCTAAAGCGTGGGGGCATAAAGCACTTGCAATCACCGATCACGGCGCTGTACAGGCTTTTACCGATGCAAATCACGCCGTATCACCCGATGATGATTTTAAGGTCATATACGGAGTAGAGGGATATCTGGTCGACGATATTGCCGATATTGCAAAGAATCCCGGTTCCGAGACATTAAACGACAGCTATGTGGTATTTGACCTGGAGACTACCGGATTCAGTCCAAGCGAAGATGCAATTATCGAGATCGGTGCTGTAAAAGTGGAAAATCGAAAGATAACGGAGCGTTTTTCCACCTTTATAAATCCTCACAGACCGATACCATACAAAATCGTCCAACTCACAAAGATAAACGATAATATGGTGTTAGATGCCCCTGATGTAGAGGAGGCTCTTCCCGAATTCTTGGAGTTTTGCGAAGGATGTACTCTGGTTGCGCATAACGCCGGATTTGACACAGCTTTCATACGCGAGAATATGAAAAGACTCGGTTTGGAATACAATTTCTGTGATGTTGATACACTGAATCTCTCAAGACTCCTTATACAGGGAATGGCAAAGTTTACTCTGGATAAGGTTGCCAAGAAATTGGGAGTGGCCTTAAATTCTCATCACAGGGCAGTGGACGATGCCGAATGTACTGCCGGTATTTTCCTTAAACTTTTGGATATACTCGAAAAGAAAGAAATAAATACCTTAAAAGAGCTAAACGATTATGCCAAGAACTCCAAAGATTTGGTTCGTAAGCTTCCGACCTACCACGTGATCATTCTAGCCACAAACGATATCGGAAGAATCAATCTGTACAGGCTTGTATCGGAATCGCATCTTAATTATTTTAACAACAGACCAAGGATTCCAAAAAGCCTGCTCACAAGCCTTCGAGAAGGATTAATAGTCGGATCTGCCTGCGAGGCAGGCGAATTATACAGGGCAATTCTCGATGAAAAACCTGAATCTGTCATTTCTCAGATTGCCGATTACTACGATTACCTTGAGATTCAGCCGCTCGGAAACAACGGCTTTATGCTTCGCGGTGAAGAGCCGCGCTTCGATAGCGAGGACCGCCTCAAGGATATAAACAGATATATTGTAAATCTCGGCGAAAAATTAAACAAACCCGTTGTCGCCACCTGTGATGTGCATTTTATTGATCCACAGGATGAGGTATACAGAAGGATCATCATGGCGGGCAAGGGATTTAAGGATGCCGACGATCAGGCGCCGCTGTATCTTCGAACGACCGAGGAGATGCTTCGAGAGTTTGATTATCTCGGCAGTGAGAAAGCCTACGAAATTGTAATCAAAAATACAAACATGATCGCGGATATGTGCGAGAGAATAGAACCGGTTCGTCCGGATAAATGTCCGCCGGTAATCCCTGATTCGGACAAGCTTCTTCGAAACATCTGCGAGACAAAGGCTCACGAAATGTACGGTGAAAACCTTCCTGAGATAGTAAGAGAGCGTCTCGACAGAGAATTAAACTCCATTATCTCAAACGGATATGCCGTTATGTACATCATTGCCCAGAAATTGGTATGGAAATCAGTTGAGGATGGATATCTTGTAGGCTCGAGAGGATCTGTAGGTTCATCATTTGTAGCTACAATGTCCGGTATAACAGAGGTTAACCCTCTAAGTCCGCATTATCGCTGTCCGAATTGTTTCTACAGCGAGTTCGATTCGGAAGAGGTAAAAAAATACGCCGGTGCTTCGGGATGTGACCTCCCCGATAAGCTATGTCCGGTCTGCGGCGAACCTCTGATAAAAGACGGATTTGATATTCCGTTTGAGACCTTCCTTGGATTTAAGGGAAACAAAGAACCTGATATCGACCTTAACTTCTCCGGTGATTACCAGAATAAGGCACACCGATACACTGAGGTTATATTTGGAGAAGGTCAGACCTGTCGAGCCGGCACCATAGGTACACTAGCCGAAAATACCGCCTACGGCTATGTAAAGAAATACTACGAAGAGAAAGGCGTTGCAAAGCGCAGTTGTGAGATAGAACGTATAATGTCCGGCTGTGTAGGCATCAGACGTACTACAGGACAGCACCCGGGCGGGATCATCGTCCTTCCGGTGGGGGAGGATATGAACTCGTTTACCCCCACCCAGCATCCCGCAAATGATACCACCACAGATATCATCACAACGCACTTTGATTACCATTCGATCGATCACAACCTGCTAAAGCTTGATATACTCGGGCACGACGATCCTACCATGATAAAGATGCTTGAAGATATCACCGGCCTTGATGCGACCACTATAAAATTTGACGACAAAGATGTAATGCAGTTGTTCCAGGGACTTGATGTCCTGGGGCTCACACCTGACGATCTCGAGGGTATACCACTCGGTTCTTTGGGCATCCCTGAATTTGGAACCGACTTCGTTATACAGATGCTTCTCGACACTAAGCCAAAAAGTATCTCCGATCTTATAAGGATTTCAGGTCTGTCCCACGGAACAGACGTATGGCTTGACAATGCGCAAACCCTTATAAAAGAGGGAAAAGCCACCATTTCGACCGCCATCTGCTGTCGTGATGATATTATGATCTACCTTATCGGAAAGGGTATTGAGAGTGAGTTATCATTCACTATCATGGAGGCGGTCCGAAAGGGAAAAGGCTTGAAACCCGAGTGGGAAAAAGAAATGATAGATCATGATGTCCCCGATTGGTATATCTGGTCATGTAAAAAGATCAAATACATGTTCCCGAAGGCACATGCCGCAGCCTATGTTATGATGGCATGGAGAATTGCTTACTACAAGATTAATTATCCTTTGGCTTACTATGCAGCATTCTTCTCGATCAGGGCAAAGGCGTTCTCCTACGAGGTGATGTGTCGAGGTAAAGAGGCATTACTGGATGCCATGCATCACTTCAAATCAAATAAAGAAATGCTTGCAGCCGAGAACAAAAAGCCTTCTCCTAAGGAAGAGGCCGAGTATGGCGATATGAAAATCGTATTGGAAATGTACGCAAGAGGATTTGAATTTGAGAAGCTTGATATTTTCAGAGCCAGAGCGCATCATTTCCAGGTTATCGACGGCAAGATCATGCCATCGATCGACTCAGTAGCGGGACTTGGAGATACCGCCGCCGAATCCATTGAGGAAGCATGTAAAAACGGTCCGTTCTTCTCCAAAGACGACTTCAAAGAGCGGACAAAAGTCAGCAATACCATCACCGACAAGTTGACAGAGCTCGGTATATTGGGGAATCTTCCTGAGAGTAACCAGTTGTCGATCTTTGACATGGTATAAATTGAGGTAAATTATGGATTTAAATGAAATTAGAAAACAGATAGATGTTATAGACAGAGAGATAGTTGAACTGTACGAAAAACGTATGCATCTTACTACACAAGTTGCCGAGTACAAAATTGAGACGGGCAAAAATGTTTATGATAGGGAGCGAGAGCTTTCCAAACTTGAAGCGGTCGAATCACTTATCAAAAACGACGATAATGATGCAAGACATGGTATCAGGGAATTGTTCGAGCAGATAATGTCCATTAGCCGCAAAAAACAGTATAAGCTTATCGGAGAAAAAAGAGCATATATCAAGTCACCCTGCAACTGGGTGGATGTGCTTCCAAAAAATAATAAAACTATTGTATTTCAGGGAGTCGACGGTGCATACTCACAGGCTGCTATGTTTAAATATTTCGGAAAAGACTGTAATAATTATGCTGTTTCAACCTGGCGGGATGCCATGGAGGCGCTGAAGCTAAAAAAAGCAGATTATGCAGTTCTTCCTATAGAGAATTCAACAGCCGGGGAGGTTGAAGAATGCTTCGATCTCATTGCTGAGTATGACCATCACATCATGGGCGAGGTGGTCCTGCCGATAGATCATGTACTTGTCGGACTTAAAGGAACAAAGCTTTCAGATGTCAAAACAATATACAGTCATCACCAGGCTCTGATGCAGTGTTCGGAATTCATCGATAAGAACGGTTTTGATTACATTCCGCTAAAGAATACGGCACTTGCCGCCAAAAAGATCAAAGATGACGGAAATCCGGATCAGGCTGCGATAGCAAACCGTCTCACTGCCGAAATCTATGATCTGGAGATCTTACAGGAAGATATCACAAATCTGAAAAACAATTCCACCAGATTTGTCGTCGTAGGCGTGGATGAAACTTACGAAAACAAGGCAAATAAGATATCCATCTGTATAGAGCTGGTTCACGAGAGTGGATCTTTATATCATGCACTTTCAAACTTTATATTTAACGGTATCAATCTTACTCAGATCGTATCGCATCCGATTCCCGGCAGAAACTGGGAATACAGATTTTTTATCGATTTCGAGGGAAATCTTAAGGATGCAAATGTAAGGAATGCAGTTTACGGAATAATGGAAGAAGCTAAGATGCTTAAAGTACTTGGCAATTACTACAGCGAAACAAATATTTAGGAGGTCTTATTGTGAATGACATAAACAGACTTATAATCTACAGAGATTTCGATCAGGATGAGATACTTGAAGATTTTTTTGAGTTTATAGAGGATGACATGGATGACGAAAACATGTTTTTCGACTGTGTAAACCGACTTATTAAGCTGGCAGCAAAAAGAGGATTTACCGGTGACATATGGCATGTATTTATAACATATCTGCTTGCCAATCATGTAAACCCTTATTCTCTTGCTTGTGAAAAGAAAGGTGATCCGGATGGCAGTATAAAAGAGCTTGCCAAACATGATTTTAAGATCATTCGCAGTATCTTCAATTTTGATTTTTCGGAACTTAAAAAGAAATTTCCGTCAAAGCTTTTTGATGTTATGTTCAACTATAAAGGACTACATGAAAAAGCGGTTATCTTTAACGAGAATATCAGGGATAATATTGTCGAACTCTCAATTAAACTTTCCGAGGCTCAGTCCGACATCAAATTCATGAACCTCGTAACAGACTTTTACAAAAAATTCGGTGTTGGCGAAGTCGGTCTTCATAAGGCTTTCAGAATAGGAGAGGACGATGAATGTGAACCGTGTATCGTTCCCATAACCAATATTCCTGCTGTGCACCTTGACGACATCGTGGGCTACGATCTTCAAAAGAAGCAATTGACAGAAAATACCGAAAGCTTTTTAAATGGTTATAAAGCAAACAACTGCCTTCTTTACGGTGATGCCGGTACCGGAAAATCCACATCGATAAAGGCTATCGCCAACGAATACTACGATCGTGGACTTAGGATCATAGAAGTGTACAAGCATGAATTCGAGCTCTTACCTGCGATCATTTCTATAATCAAAAACAGAAATTACAGATTCATAATTTACATGGATGACCTTTCATTCGAGGAATTTGAGACTGAATATAAGTATTTAAAGGCAGTTATCGAGGGCGGTCTTGAGAACAAGCCTGAAAACGTGCTTATCTATGCTACATCAAACCGCAGACATCTCATAAAAGAGAAATTCACAGACAAAAACGACTATGATGACGAGCTGCATTCCTCAGATACCGTTCAGGAAAAGATATCTCTTGCGACCAGATTCGGAGTGCAGATCTATTACGGTGTACCGCCTAAAAAGGAGTTTGACAACATAGTATTAGAGCTTGCAAAGAAGCGAAACATCAAGGTTTCAGAGGAAGAACTGCTCGCCGAAGCAAATAAATGGTCGGTACGCCATGCAAGCACTTCAGGCAGATGTGCAGAACAGTTTATCGATCATTTCAGCGCCATGTCAGAATCTAAATAATTGTGTGAATAATCAAAATATATATTGTAAATAGTACAACAGTTAGGTATAATATTTGTAACTTATATTGATCGGTTAATTTCTAACTCATTAATATGCACTATGCACAAATAGGAGGATATCGACATGATAGAGATCATATGTGGAGAAAAGGGAAAAGGTAAGACAAAACAGCTTATCGAGAGAGCAAATCGTTCTGTAGATTCCATATCAGGAAACATAGTTTACATCGATAAGGATTCTGAGAAGAGATTTGAACTTTCCAACAAAATCAGACTTATAAACTTAAGTGAGTACGAGGTTTATGATTCTCATGAGTTGATGGGATTTATCTGTGGAATCCTCTCACAGGATTATGATCTCGAAGAAATCTTCCTTGACAGTTTCTTGAAACTATCAAACCTTAAAGATGATGAGATTGAGGAGGCAATGGTCAAACTCAAAGAAATAAGCGACAGATTAAATGTCAATTTTGTACTGAGTCTCTCAAAGAATGAGGATTCACTCACAGAATACACCAAGTCATTCGTAGTAGAAAAATTATAACCAGCATATATATGAGGGCGGTAAGTAACCGCCCTCAATAGTTTGTAGGGAAGATAAATTGAGCAAACGCAAAAAGATAGTAAAGTACAAAAAACCTATACGTTTTAACATCGGCATATTTGTATTTTTGATAATTTTGGCATATTTTGTTATCAGCCTGATGTCCTACGCATTTAAGTCACATGTCGCTTTTTATGAAGTATTATCGGGCGAGCTCGCATCTAATCTGACATATAACGGAATAATCATTCGCGACGAGAAACTTATGAAAGCGAAGTATGACGGATATCTCAATTACTACATAAAAGATTCCGACAAGGCCGGCAAGGGCGATCCCGTATATTCAATTGATGAAAGCAAAGACTATTATAAGGCCATAAATGAAAATGCCAAAAATGTTTCCAATCTGAGTCAGGAAGTATTAGATGAAATAGCCACAAATGTTAATGATTATACATTTACATATAACGACAATTCGTTTTATACAGTGTACGACATCAAAAGCCAGGTTAACGGCAGTATTACTGAGGCATTGAACTCAGAATATCTTGAAAAGCTTATTGATGATGGCAAGATGGATGATACTGTATTTCATGTATCAAACGCAAAAAAAGCAGGTCTTGTAACATACTGGAGTGACGGCTATGAAGATCTAACCGTCGATTCATTCACATCAAATTGCCTGAACACACATGATTACAGAAAGACCACTCATATAGCAAATGATGAGATAATATCCGGTGATATAGTCGGAAAGCTTATAACAAGCGAACAATGGAAGATCATTATCCCTATAGATGATGAAGTCCTTACAGAACTTGAGGATGAATCCGTGGTTGAGGTATACTTTTTTAAGGATCAGTCAACTGCATGGGCTGATATTGAGCCTATAAAACGAGATGAAAA
>CAJOQF010000191.1 GCA_905236295.1 uncultured Eubacterium sp.
ATGATCAAATATTGATTACAAGATAGTTATTTAATTATAGAACGGTCACTACTATTCGGTCAACAAGATTGACAGATTTGTCATTGACATTTTCGTCAACTACTATTTGGGGAAAACAAATCGGAAAAATGGGGCAGTTTGCCCCGTTTCAGTCTACAGTCTGAGAGTTTCGCTTGCGAAACTCTCTTTTTCTTTTTCATATTTTTCAGGTTTAGGGGTTAAGTGCGACGCGATAAGTGACGATAATTAAGGTACAAAAGACATGAAAGGAGATGTCACTATGCGAATAGAAGCTTATAATCAGGTAGCACAGATATACGGTACAAATAAGACAAACCGTACTCAGGCAACGAAGCAGACTGCAAATGTCAGCGACAAAGTACAGATTTCCCAGATGGGCAAAGACTTCCAGGTAGCAAAGAAGGCAGTTGCTGAAGCGTCTGATATTAGAGCGGATAAGGTAGCAGACATCAAGGCAAAGATTGATGCAGGAACATATCAGGTAAGCGCTGATGATTTCGCATCAAAGCTTCTTGAGAAGTTTGCATCAGTATATTAAAAGTCTTGCACATAGTGTAATTACTATGTAAGAAAGAGGTTTTTTAATGGCAAGTTTAATGGAGAACCTGCTTGAAGTGCTGACGCGCGAAGAAGAGGAGTATGAAAAGCTTGTAAAACTCGAATACGAGAAAAAGCAGATACTTATCGACGGAGATGTGCCGGCACTGGAGAAGATGACAGACAGGGAACAGGATGTTTCCAGTGTGCTCCGGAATCTTGAGATTCGTCGCGAGAAGATCATGGATGATATGTCAATGGTACTTGGAAAGCCCAAGTCGGAATTGACAATAAAATATATGATTGAACTATTGGATAAGCAGCCCGACGAGCAGGCGCGCTTAAGCGACCTAAGAACAAGACTAAAGGAGACCTTGTCTGAGCTGGGTCAGATAAATGACTTAAACAGGATGCTCACAGAGCAGGCGTTAGAACTTGTTGAATATGATCTGAATTTGCTAAAGAGCATGCGACAGGCACCACAGACAGCCAATTACGATCGGGATGCTGGTACTACAGGAGATATACTTGGGAGTCGTGGATTCGACACCAAGCAGTAGGAGATTGTTATGGCTAACGGAATGGGAGCCCTTTGGGTTGCGGCATCTGGCCTTCAGAGTCAGCAGAACGCTTTAAATGTAACAGCGAATAACCTTGCAAATCTTGACACCAAGGGTTACGTACGTCAGCAGACAATATTTGGTGATAATTGGTATAAAACAACAGACGTTCCGGCGTCTATATCTAAGCAGACAGCGGGATTAGGTGTATCTATTTCCGATGTGCTTCATAACCGAGATGTTTTTCTGGATCAGTCTTACCGGACTGAGTTTGGAAGGAACAATTTTTACGACACGCTCTACGGAGCAACGAGCGAGTTGGAGACATTGTTCCAGGAGATGGATGGAGAATCCTTTCAGGAAATCTTAACGAGCGACAACAACAGCTTATGGGTTGCCTTTCAGGAGTTCGCAAAAGATCCGTCAAGCCCGGTAAACCAGAGTTTGATCCTGCAGAAGGCATCTCTTTTTGTTACCGATGCCCAGGAAGTATACGCGGGCATGAGGACATATCAGTCCGAACTTTCCACACAGATAAAAAATGATATTGACAGGATCAATGAGATAGGCCATCAGATATATGATTACAACCATCGCATTCAGGCGATAGAGGCAGCAGGTATCGAGACAGCATCTGATATAAGGGATGCGAGAGATCTGCTTATCGATGAGCTTTCATCTCTTGTAAAAATAAAATACAACGAGGCGCCAAACGGTATCGTAAGCATCAGCATAGAGGGCGTTGAATTTTTGACAGAGGGTCAGGTCTTTGAGATGGCATACACCTCGGACCGCGACTATCTCGGAGAGAAGGATGTGGATTCGGCAAGCATGGAATACGGCGAGACGAATTATCTCTCAGAACAGATAGTTCCGATATGGCCGCACCTCCAGAATCAGGCGGTGTTCCATTACAGCCAGGATATATCATCCGAGTACAACAACGATATCGGAAAGCTCAAGGCGCTCTACTTTGCCAGAGGAAATACCAGCGCGAACTATTCGCAGCTTTACAATATAGAAAAGGGCGAGTATATCTCGACCGCAGACTACCAGAAATACACCGGCGGATCGGTTACCATGAACAAAGAGTCCGAATTCGACTGGCTGATCCATTCTGTAGTGACAGCGATAAATGACCTGCTCTGTCCGAACACG
>CAJOQF010000192.1 GCA_905236295.1 uncultured Eubacterium sp.
AAAGGAACTTGAAAGCAGAAAATCAACATAAGCACAACCAGGAATTTATCTTGGAGATTTAGCAGAAATACCTTTGAAATATTCACCGTCACTTGATGAGCAAAAGAAAATTGGTGAGTATTTTTCAAACCTAGACAACCTTATCACCCTTCATCAGCGTAAGTGTGATGAAACGAAAACACTGAAAAAATATATGCTTCAAAAAATGTTTCCGCAAAATGGAGCGAAAGTTCCGGAAATTCGTTTTCCAGGATTTACTGACGATTGGGAACAGCGTAAGTTTTCGGATTTCACTTGGAATGCGGGGAAACGCAATAAGGACGATTTAGATTTAGAACCATATGCCATTACAAATGAGCATGGTTTTATTCGTCAAAGCGAAGCTCATGATGATTTTGGTTACATGAAGGATACGGACAGAAAAGCCTATAACATAGTTATGCCTAATTCTTTTGCGTACAATCCAGCGAGAATAAATGTGGGATCAATCGGCTACTACGAAGGTACTGAAAACGTGATAGTTAGCTCACTTTATGAGGTTTTTCAAACTGCAGATTATGTTGATGATAGATTCCTATGGCACTGGTTCAAATCGGATGAGTTTCCAAGATGGATAGAACGACTTCAGGAAGGAAGTGTACGCTTATACTTCTATTATGACAAGCTTTGTGAATGTCAAATGCTGATGCCTTCTGTGCCTGAGCAGCAGAAAATTGCGAAATCATTAGATGAACTCGACAACCTTATCACCCTTCATCAGCGTAAGTGTGATGAATTAAAAGAAGTAAAGAAATATATGCTGCAAAACATGTTTCCGACGAAAGGATAAGCTATGGCAGAATTAGAATCCATATTAGAGAACAGATTAATATCGCAACTTTGTGACGGGGATTCTCAGTGGACATACAGACCGGATATAAGGACTGAGGATGCGCTTTGGAAAAACTTTAAGTATATATTAGAGCAGAATAATAAGGATAAGCTTAATGACACCCCGCTTTCTGAATCCGAATTTGCAAAGGTAAAAAATGATCTCTCGCATCCGTCATTTTATGATGCAGGGAAATGGCTTGTGGGTGAAAATGGCAAGGTGTATGTGCACGTTCAAAGAGGTAATGAGACATTACATCTTGTGGTTTTAAATAACGAGCACGTTGCTGGTGGTTCAAGTGTTTATGAGGTAATCAATCAGTACCAGGCATTCAAATCAGAAGAGGAAGATAAGAAAAAACGTCGTTTTGATGTGACCCTTCTAATAAATGGAATCCCGATGATCCATATAGAGCTTAAGAATAAAGATCACTCTTATATAGACGGCTTTTATCAGATTAAAAAGTACATTGCAGAGGGCAAATTTCATGGACTCTTTTCAAATGTACAGATGTTTGTTATCAGCAACGCAGTAGATACTAAGTATTTTTCTGCGGCAAGAGATACCGAGCTTAATAAGAAGTTTTTGACTGGATGGCTGGATAAGGAGAATTTACCGGTCACAGATTATCTGGAGTTTGCCAAGCAGGTGTTAAAAATACCGGAAGCTCATGAGATGGTTGCAAAATATACCGTGCTTGATAATGACAAGAAAAAGCTGCTCATACTTCGCCCGTATCAGATACATGCAATCGAGGCTATGAGAAGTGCATCCAAATCAGGAAAATCCGGTTTTATATGGCACACCACGGGATCGGGTAAAACAATGACCTCGTATAAATCCACGAGAAACCTTCTTATGGATATTCCATCTATTGAGAAGACCATATTCCTGATTGACAGGAAAGATCTTGATATGCAGACAAAGATGGCATTCCAGTCTTATGCGGACAACGACATGATAGATGTCGATGAGACCGAGAATGTTGATAAGCTTATCAAAAAGCTCACTGACGGAAACCGACAGATGATTGTTACAACCCGTCAGAAAATGCAGACGATGGTAAACAAACGCCTTAAGGAAGGAACAAAGGAATATCAAAAGATAAAGGCATTAAAGATTGCGTTTGTCGTTGATGAATGCCATCGCGCCGTCTCTCCGCAGACGAAAAGACAGCTTGAGCAATTCTTTGGCGCGTCACTTTGGTATGGATTTACCGGAACGCCGAGATTTGAGCAGAATGCTTATGAGAAGATGGGAGATCTGCCACGAACAACCAGGGATCTCTACGGAGAATGTCTCCACAGCTATACAATAAAAGAGGCTATTCATGATGAAGCCGTATTAGGCTTTATGGTAGAAAATCTCGGTTCAAAAGAAGAAGTGGATCCGGCTGTGTATGAGACGGAAACGCATATGCGAAAGGTACTGGATGTTATCCTTAACAAGTCTTATTCCAAATTTGGGATGCAGCTTGGAAGAGGAAGGACGTATGAAGCGATTCTTACTGTTAGCTCCATTCGTAGGGCGCAGGAGTATTATTCGTTATTAAAGAAAGTAAAAGAAGGAAAAGACGAGCTTAAAATATGTGAAAACGTCAAAAAAGCGTTGCCGGACTTTCCTAAGTTTGCGATAACCTACTCTGTTACGGAAAACGAGGAAGCGTCAAAGGTTAATCAGGACAAGATGCAGGCGTCGCTTGACGATTACAATGCGATGTTTGGAACGAAGTTTGATATTTCCGGAATCAATGCTTACAACAGTAATCTTAATGACCGCCTTGCACGTAAGGAGAAGCGTTATTTAGCCAGAGAACAGCAGCTTGATCTTGTTATAGTTGTAGACAGGTTGCTTACAGGATTTGATGCGCCGTGTATGTCTACTTTGTTTATGGACAGAGCGCCTATGCATGAGCAGGATATCATACAGGCTTTTTCGAGGACGAACAGGCTTTTTGATGCTAATAAGCTGTACGGCCAGATTGTAACTTTCCAAATGCCAAAGGAGTTTAAAACTGCAATTGACGAAGCGCTTCTTTTATATTCCAGAGGCGGAAAAGGCCGACCTGTGGCAGAAAGCTGGGATGAGATAAAGGAGTCATTTAATATTTCACTAAAGGCGATAAGAGGACTTACTCCAACGCCGGATGATATTTCTTCGTTATCCAAAGAGCAGAAGAAGGCGTTTGTAAGTCTGTTTAGAGCACTTGATCACGATTTCGCACATTTAAAATCTTTTTCTGTGTATGATCTGGAGTACCTTGATAAAGTCGGCTTTTCGGAGGAAGAGTACGAAGACTTCGCAGCTAGATACAAGAATGTTGTAGAGGAGCTAAAAAAGGAAAAAGAAAAAGATTCGGATGATACAGATGCGGTTGTAGTAGATGATTATGATCTTATAGCACATACAAAGATAAAGATTGATTTTGAGTATATCATTGATCTGCTTCAGGGATTTGTAGATATTATCAAACTGGGGGATGACAGCTTTGATGAATCTGAGTTTGAATTTAAGCTAAATACCATGAAAGCTATAATTGATGAGTATTTTGAAGACAATCCGAAGCTTGGAAAGCTGCTTATGCAGGTGCTTGAGGATATCGAAAAAGACAGAGAAAAATTCATGGGGCAGGATATCTCTGTCATCATTAATCAGATGCGATACAAGGCTATCGACAAAGAGGTTGAAGCGTTTGCAAAGAAATGGTTTATGGATTTTGCAGATGTACAATATGAGGTATACAACTTCAAAAACGGCGAGATCGCAAACGAAAACAAATTAAAGGAATGCGCACGCTATGCCGCATATAAGGAAGCGGTAGAGGATGCGATGCCGAAGTTTAAGTTCAGAAAAGCTTTGCTGGAGGAATTTAAGGACAAGCTGATGGCAGAGATAGAGCCGTTGTTGGGGTAGAGTTAAGGTTTAATAAGAAAACGTTTTGGGAGTGCGTGGAAAGGAGTTTACATGAAGAGTTTACACAAAACAGTGATTGTTGTTGCGCTAATAATTGCTATTTCTTGTACATCCATTGTCAGTATTACGGCTGCTAACAAGATAAAGAGTAAGTCAGTAAGCCTTACGGCAACTGAAGTTACGCTGTCAGTCGGAGACATAGCTACGTTATCTGCGGTAATGAGACCGACCAATTCTACGGATAAGTTGACGTGGACGACGAGTAATAAGAATGTTGTCACAGTTAATAAATATGGGACGATTACGGCAGTTGATGCCGGAAAATCAACTATAACTGTAAAAACATCAAGCAATAAAGTAGCTCAATGTAAAGTTGTTGTAAAAGAATCTCTGTCAAAGAAAGAAATAATTGATCTTATTCAGAAGGAACTGTTATCAGAAGAGACCATTGCTAAATTAATAAAGGACAATTCATTGACGGAGGATGATGTCGTTGCTCTTATAAAGTCAAATTCTCTTACTGAGGATGATGTTAAGAAAATAATAAAGGACAATACGACTACTTGGACAGAGGCACAGATTGCAGAAATTGCAAAAAAGAATGCTACGGTTACTTATAGTGGTGGGGGAACTACTGTTATTCAGTCTGGATATAGTGATGCATGGGCGGATGGCACTGAGGTGAAGAAAATTCCGATTCAAACACTTCCGATTGATGTAGATGAATTTGTACACACGGAACCAATCAGTTCATACGGCGCTAAAATAACCGAATATAGTGTAAAGAAGTACCATGAATATAGTCATGATGACTCGTATTTTATTGAGCATCCCTATTTTCTATATAGATATGAGATAACTGTTAAGATAAGTATGGATGAAGAACCATCGAAT
>CAJOQF010000193.1 GCA_905236295.1 uncultured Eubacterium sp.
AAATAAAAGTGCCGAAAAAGTATAAATAATATTGATGAGAAGCACAAATTTTGGTAATCTCTTGGTAGAGGTGATAATTCATGGAATATGTTAGAAGAATTATAGATGATGAACTTGAAAACTGGGGAATCGAGTGGGACAATCTCGTTAAACAGTATCATCGAGGATGTAGATTACAATTTTGATGGACAGTTATGTGATACAAAGTTGGAAAACTTATTCTTTGCAGCATGTAGAGGCGGTTGGCCTAGATGTATGGCATTAAAGAATGATGCTTCAAAGTTAAAGATAGCAAAGGATTATTACCATCAGATATATAATAAAGATATTAACAATGTAGATGGAGTGAAAAGAAACTCAGAATTGATGAGAACGCTGATATGGTCATATGCAAGAAATATGGCAACTACAGCTAAGAAGAGTAGTATATTAGCGGATGTAAAGGCTAATCATGAAACTACAGATACAACATTACGGTCATATGTAGAAGTGCTAGAGAAACTATTTGTAATAAAAGATATAGATGCCTGGACTCCTCAAATTCGTTCGAAGACAGCGATAAGGGCAGCTAAAAAACACATATTTATAGATCCGTCTATCGCATTAGCTGCTTTGGGAATTAACCCGGATTATTTTAATAATGATTTGGATTTATTTGGTCATGTATTTGAAAATATGGTTTTGAGAGATATATTGGCCTATGCTGCTGCGCATGATGCAAGAGTAATGCACTATACTGACGATACAGGATTAGAAGCGGATGCAGTGTATCAATTAGCTGATGGTAGATATGCGTTAATCGAAATAAAAACAGGTGCGAACCAAATTCCCGTTGCTGAAAAAGGGCTGTTAAAATTTAGAGATGTAATCAGAAACCACAATGAAAAAGCATTAGAAAATGAAAAACATCCTAAGCCAACATATAGAGAACCATCAGCGTTGATTATTATTTGTGCGAATACACCGATAGCGTATACTACAGAGAATGGGGTAAAGGTTGTGCCTTATGGGTGTATGAAGGACTAAAAGCTTCAAGCTTAATAACTAGATAATAAGGGGAGTAATTGGTCTGACTCCACTTGCTCGAGCCGTAAGTTATTGAGGCTATTCATCTGTGTTCTTCACAGGCAGCGTAATCTTGCACACGGTCTGGCCGCGCTCGATGGAGTAGGCGAGGCCGTATTCTTCGCCACAGATCACCTTTATTCTGCGGAAAATATTTTGAACCCCGTATCCTTCCGACTTGAACGAAAGAAGCTCTGAGTCGGCGGGGTTGTATACGAGGATTCGATCCATCTTGTCTATGTCGAGGCTTACGCCATCATTCTTTACATATATAATAAGGTTTTCTGACTCTCGTTTTACGTCAATTTCGATGTGTCCGCCGCCCGGAAGCTTTGAGAGTCCGTGCTTTATGCCGTTTTCCACAAGTGGCTGCAGGATAAAACGGGGGATAAAAAGTTTTTTCTCGAATTCGGGAACGTGGATCTCGTAGGATAATTTGTCCCCAAATCTGTAGTGCTGAAGCACAAGATAACTCTTAACGTATTCAATTTCCATATCGAGCTCGACAAAATAAGTGTTATTTTTCATAAGACTCAGGCGGAATGTGTCGGAGAGGGCAGTTACCATGTTGCTGATCTCCTCCTCGTCATGCATAAGAGCCAGCCAGTTTATTGAGTCGAGCGTATTATATAAGAAGTGCGGATTGATCTGGCTCTGCAAAAGAGCAAGTTCCGCATCTTTTTTTTCGAGATTCTTTACATATATCTCCTGAATCAGATTTTGCACACGATTCTGAAGCTGCTCATATGAGCGATAAATGTCGCCGATCTCGTCGGTCCTGCGGGAGTATCGTTCCATAAGGGCAGAATTTTTGGGCTGTTGTGGGCCATGGTATGAGTCCATGACGTTGGAGAGGACAGTGATCGGTCTCGACATATATACAGCACTTCGCCTGGACATCAAAAAGATGAGTACGATCAGCGCCAGGATCAGAATAAAAAGGATGGTTGCAAAGTTAGGAAGGGAGTGATTTAACTCCTTGTATCTGGATATCATACAGGTCTTCCAGTCGTTTATCCCGAGTTCTGAGCATGAGTAAATAAAAGAACCTCCGTTGTGCCAGAGAGCTAAATTCTGAGTTGAAGATCCGTATTCAGATAAAATGTCGCTGTAGTCGCGCATCGGAAGGTTGGATGAGAGTACGTGATCGTCGGAGTCCAAAAGATACATATTTGTGGTTGAACCCCAGTCTATCTCATGCCAGAGGCGCTGCATATAGTCGTCGTTTAGATAGATCATCACATAGCCGAGCTGGACATCCGGTGAATCGACACTGTAGATGCCTCGGGCCAGCATGTGAGTGTTATTTTGTGGCGGAATTTCCCCGTTTCGCTGGGAATTCCACGATTTGCTCGAAAGTGTGGAATACGGGAACCAGTTGGATGAACGCGGAGAAGCGGTCATATCGTGATACCACCATTTGGTTTTGATCTTGTCAAAGGATGCTCTGTCGGTGTAGGCCTTGCCTGTGGAAAAGAGTGTGTAGGATGTGCTGGTAAGCACGATACTGTCTATATAGTCACGGTCTGCCATGAGTGCGGCGAGTGTGTACGACACGTTGGCGTCGTCAGGGTAGGAATTGCTTTGGAGAGCTTCGTTCATATAGTTTTGGATGGTGGCGGATAGTATGATATCGCGGGAGACAGATTCCGTGTCAGAGTAAACTGAAGAAAGCCTTGCGTTTAGGTGAGCAAGCTGGGTCTCCTGCGCCTGAACCATGGTGTTGATGTTGTTTGTTGCCGTCAGTAGATAGGAAATAAGAGCCATTGTAGCCAAAACGGGAATGGCAATGGCCATAAATGAGATAAAAAGTCTGCCGCGGAAACTTAAATTCTTCGGAAATCCATTAAATATGTAAAAAAACAATCCTCTTTTCTTCATAAAAAGATAGTACAACTAATGTGGATACCTTGCAAGCAAGTGTGCGAAAATGCTACTATTATGAACATGAAAACAGAGAATATTTTAAAGAAAACAAGTTTAATAATAATGGTTTTGGCGCTTTGTGCAAATCTGATCGCCTGTACATATAATGAGAACGAACAGGTATCGGATGAGATTGAGGCTGATGCGCAGGTGAAAGAGCAGTTTGAGGTCTGGACATTTTACGACAGGAATATACCGGGCTACTACTACCGATTTATGCTCGATGATATCGCTGAGGAATACGGGGTGACATTGGATGTCAAAAATTATTCGTCGGATGATATGGATAATAAGCTTTCGCTTGCACTGGTGACGGGCGAGCTTCCGGATATATTTATGACTCCGGGAGGAGAACTGGTCGAAGATTTTATTGATAACGGTGTGTGCGCCCAGCTGGATATGTATCTCTCGGATGTGAATCTTTATGAGGACTACGATTACACCTATACGGATGGCAAACATTATGTGATCCCGTGTATGGTGAAAAATTATGGCGTATGTTATTACGACACGAAACTCATGAAAGAGATAGGCGTGGACATTCCAAAGACATGGGAAGAGTTCTACGAGTTAAATGATAAGGTAAAAAAATATAACGAGATTAATAATACGGATTACTCGACTATATCTTTCGGTGAAAAGGACGGCTATGAGGGGATGTTGTTATATGATATGCTCACGATCAATGCCTACACTGAGGAGAAGGGGCTGATTCCCGACGGTAATGTGGAGATGGGAAAAGAGATTCACGAAAAGAGCGTCCAAAAGGTCGATGACCTGCTGAAAGCCGGAGTGTTCTCCGACGATTATATGGAAACGGGAGATGAGGAGGCTATCACCAATTTCATTAACCACAGATCGCTTATGCTGGTCAACCAGTCAGCTATCCTTTCGCATCTGATATGGAATATGGGCGATGATTTTAAGGTAGGGGTGCTGCCGGGTGCCTATTCAAAAGATGGACGTTATGCACTTACAAGTTTAAACAGCGGGGCGATGCCCGGGCTTTGTATCAACTCAGGGTGTGAAGACCAGCAGCTTGCCGGGGAAATCTGTGTTGAGTATCTTAAGCGGGTAAATGAACAAAACGTAAAGCTTGGGTATGCGAGCATGCTGTATGAGGAAAAGGCAAAGGACGAATCCTTCCTGACACGTAGGATCGAGATGAACCGTCTTATTGAAAATGCGGCGGGAAACCCGGTTGCACCGATGATCAGAGTGAAGAAAGATCTCACCCGAGGCTTCAATACCATTTCAAAAGATTACTATGGTGGACTGATTGATAAGGACGAGTTTATGAAAGCATTGGTTAAATTACACGGCGCTTGGTAAAAATGCACAAAATCATGCCGGCTGTATTGTGACATTTGTGCAAAGGGTATATTAAAAATATTAATATTCTAAATAAAATAATAATTTTACCTAATTTAAATTTATATAAATTGAGTATATTATTAAAACTACCTTAAAGGTAACATTCTAATAAATCTTTTTGTACGAAGGAGGAAAAGAAAGTATGAAAAAGAGATTAGCAAGAGTTGCAGCGATCGGTGTTGCAGTTCTCATGATGGGTTCACTTGCAGCATGCGGACAGAATTCGGCAGCAGAAGGTGCCGGATCAGGCAGCGACAATGGCGCAGCAGCACAGGCAGGCGGCGAGACTTCAGCTTCAGGTGATGTGATCACAGTCGGCGTTGTATATCCTAAGACTGGTGCACTTGCAGCTTTCGGTGCAGGTACAGAGGAAATGTACGGATATGCTGTTGACGAGATCAACCAGGCAGGTGGTGTTGAGGTTGACGGAACAGCTAAGCAGATTCAGCTTGTATACGCTGATTCAGAGTCTGATGCTACAAAGGCTTCAGAGGCAGCTAACAACCTTATCTCATCAAAGAATGTAGACATCATGCTCACAGCTAAGACTGCTGACACAACAGTTCCTGTTGCTGCAGCTTGCGAGAGAGCCGGAGTTGTTTGCCTCTCAGTTGATACACCGGATGAGGCATGGGCTACATCTGATTATCAGTACAGCTTCCACGCTGGATTCAACACAGAGAACGAGCTTAGCTCATTCAAGGATGCATGGGATGCAGCAGGCATCACAGGCGGCAAGGTTGGTGTTATGCACGCAACTGATACAGAGGGACAGACAATGATCAACGCTATCAGCGAGTTCGCTGAGGCAAACGGATACACAGCATATGATCCGGGTGCATACAACTCAGGAGCTACAGATTATACATCAATCATCGACAACCTCAAGAAAGAGGCTTGTGACGCAGTAGTAGGCGTTATGCTTACATCTGACTTTGGAACATTCTACTCACAGCTTAAGTCTTCAGGCTACATGCCGAAGGTTACTACAGTTGCTAAGGCTACACTCTTCAAAGAGGACGTAGATGCAGCTGGTGCTGACGGACTTGCAGACGGACTTTGCTCAGAGGTTTGGTGGACACCTTCTCATCCATACAAGTCATCTATCACAGAGGAGACTTGCGAGGATATCGGAAACAAGTGGATGGAGCTTACAGGAGCTACATACGCACCGGCTACAGCAGGTTATGACTATGCAAACGTAGAGATCCTTTACAACGTTCTTAAGAACGCTGCTTCGCTTGACACAGACAAGCTTGTTCAGGCAGCAGCTGATCTTTCAATAGATACAGTTATCGGTAAAATAGATTTCAACGATCAGCATTACTCAGTACAGCCGCTCGTAACAGGACAGTGGAAATACAACGAGGATGGAACATGGACTCAGGACATCATCGCAAATACTCAGGTTCCGGACTGCCCGACAACAGCAGAAATCAGATTAAACTAATAAGGATTGATAAATACACAGTTACCTTATAGCAGAATAAAAGGGGTCGCCGTTGTTGCGGCGACCCTTTTTCTATAAAAAATGAGGGATGAAACTTAATAATGCGCGTGTTGCATTATAATAAAATATAAAGGAGGTATGAAGTTGAGTGCTATACTAAAAGTGAATGATCTTGGAATATCATTCGGAAGTAATCACGTTTTAAAAAGCATCAATTTCGAGCTCGGACAGGGAGAAGTTCTTGGTGTTATCGGGCCGAACGGTGCCGGCAAAACAGTTATGCTTAACATTCTTACCGGAATATTAAAGCCTACCAAGGGTGTGATTGAATTCGACGGCAAAGAGATCGGACACGAGGGCGTTACACAGCGTTGTCGTGGTGGAATCGGAAGAACATTCCAAGTACCGAGACCGTTCGAGCAAATGACGGTATTTGAAAATATCATGGTTGGTGGCGTTTTCGGAGCCGGTATGAGTGAAGCGCAGGCAAAGGAAAAAGCTATTGAGGTTTCAAAGCTTATCAAATTGGAGGACAAGCTTGGTCTTTTCGCAGGAAAGCTTGGACTTCTCGACAGAAAACGTCTTGAGATAGGACGTGCTCTTGCTACAGAGCCGAAGATCGTCCTTCTCGATGAGGTCGGCGGCGGACTTACAGAGTCTGAGGTCGGACTTATCATCAACCTTGTTAAAGATATTAAGGCACAGGGTGTAAGTGTTATATGGATCGAGCATATCATCCGTACAATGCTTGAAGGTACTGACAGAGTTATGCTCCTCGCAGACGGAGTTGATGTCATCACCGGAAAACCGCTCGATGTCATGAACTCAGCAGAAGTTAAGAAAGTATACATGGGAGGAGGCGACGACGAATGAGTTTATTGGAAGTTAAAAATATCGATGTTCATTATGGCGACTTCCTTGCAATTCAGGATGTGTCGCTCAATGTAGAGCCCGGTACGATCGTTTCTCTTATCGGAGCTAACGGTGCCGGCAAATCCACCATTATGAATACAATATGCGGTCTTAACTCTCCTTCAAAGGGTGATATCATCTTCAACGGACAGAGTATCGCCGGCAAGAAGGCTAACCAGATCGCAAGACTCGGTCTTACAATGTCTCCTGAGGGCAGCCACTGCTTTGAGAAGATGACCGTTCAGGATAACCTTCTTATGGGAGCTTATCTTGAGAAGGGACCGGAGAGAATGAAGAGACTCGAAGATGTCTACAAACTCTTCCCGATCCTCAATGAGAAAAAGAACCAGACAGCTACCTATCTCTCAGGTGGACAGAGACAGATGCTTGCCATCGGACGTGGTATCATGGCTCAGCCGAAGATTCTTCTTCTCGACGAGATTTCACTCGGACTTGCTCCGGTTGTTATCAATGATATCTATGAGAAGCTTCAGGAGATCGCAGCAACAGGTCTTACAATGCTTATCGTAGAGCAGAACGTTACTAAATCATTGTCAGTTTCTGATTATGCCTATGTAGTACTTGAGGGTAAGATAGTCATGGAAGGAAAGTCAAGCGAACTCGACGAGAACGAAGTTAACGATGCTTACTTCGGAATCGGAAGCTTCGCACATTAAAGGAAGGGGTGAAACATAGATGTTACAATGTATTATTACCGGTATCCTTTTAGGTGGTCTTTATTCCATGATTGGTATAGGAATGTCACTTGTCTTCGGTATCATGAAGTTGACAAACCTTGCTCATGGTGACCTCATGATTTTGGGTACATATATCACAATGGTAGTTGCAAGAGGCTTGGGATGCGGACTTATTGTTTCAACTCTCATATCTGTAGCTGTCATGTGTGTAATAGGATTTATTATTCAGCAGTTCCTTGTAAATCAGGTTATGGATAAGGGTGAGGCTCCGGCGCTTTTGGTTACGTTCGGTCTCTCGATATTCCTTTCAAACCTCATGCTCAAGATCTTCTCTGCTGACAACCAGCTGCTTTCAAACAAGATGTCATCTGTAAATGTTATCACATCAGATAAACTCTCTGTTTCAGCAAGCTACCTTATCAGCTTTATCGTAGCAGTTGTTATCATCGTTGGTCTTGCACTTATCATGCAAAAGACAAACTTCGGACGTTCAATCAGAGCAACATCTGATGATCCGATGGCTGCAGAGCTTATGGGTGTCAACACCAAGCTCGCATTCGCAGCAGCGATGGTTATCTGTATGGGAATTACAGCTGTTGCAGGAACCCTGGTTGGTTCTACATTCACATTCTATCCGTCATCAGGTACCCAGTACCTCATCATAGCATTCGGTGTCGTTGTTATCGGTGGTATGGGAAGTCTCTTCGGTACACTTGTTGGTGGTATCGTGCTCGGTGTAGCACAGTTGCTCGGTGGTTATATCTTCGGCTCTGGTGTGCAGATGCTTATCGCATATATCGTGCTTCTTGTAATCTTAGCGCTCAGACCAAACGGATTGTTCGCATCATCTGCGGTGCGAAAGTAAGGAGGGCCGAGAATAATGAAAAATATGAAGAAATCAAGTCTTATAATTTTAATAGCAGTGATCGCAGTTCTCTTTGTGATAATTCCGATCGCAGGAACGGCGAGCTTGCTCGGCATGATCACACTTATGTGCCTTTACCTTGCTATGAGCCAGATGTGGAACCTTCTCGGTGGATATGCCGGAATGTTATCACTCGGTATGCAGGCATTTATCGGAATAGGTGGATATACACTTACTATCCTCTCTGTTCGCTACGGTGTTAATATTTATCTCTCAATCATTATCGGTGCTGTTATCTGCGCACTCTTCGGACTCGCAGTTTCACCGGCGATCTTCAAGATGAGCGGCGTTTACTTCGCTATCGGTACGTGGATCGTTGCCGAGGCACTCAACGTATTCTTCTCAAACTGGAAGTTTGTAGACTACGCAAAGGATTGGAGTATCAACACAGTTTTCAGCATGAGCGGAAAACAGCTCTATTACACAGCACTTATAGTTGCTGTACTCGCAACACTTATAGTTTACATCCTGCTTAGAACCAAGACCGGACTTGCTCTTATGGCTATCCGTGACAGCGCTTCTGCAGCAGAGACCATGGGTGTTGAGATATTCAAGACAAAGCTTAAATGTTATGTTATAGCATGCTTCATGATGGGACTTATCGGTGGTGCTCAGTACATGCAGACAGCTTACATCAATCCATCGACAGGATTCTCTATCAACTGGACAATAGCCATGACATTCGCCGTTATCATCGGTGGACTCGGAACAATGGAAGGACCGATCGTCGGATCTGTACTCTACGTTATCATTACGCAGGTTATGTATAACTTCCCGGGTATGTCAAACATTGTTCTGGGTATCATAGCTATCGTAGTTATCCTTCTCGCTCCGGACGGAATTATGGGAACACTTTACAAGAAGACCGGCTTCCAGATTCTGTCTCCGAGACGAAGTATACCGAATATTTCTGCTGCGGCTAATTCCGTGCCTAAGTAATCCGGACAAAAGATTATTAGATCATATAATCAAGACTCGCTTGCGAGTCTTGTGCGCCGGATTCGGGTCTGCTTTAGCAGACATATTCCTTACCGAATTCGTGCGCATCCTCGCGGAGCGTTTAACTCAGTCGTAAACCGACTGAGCAGGTAAGGACTTAAACCTATGCTTCGCTTATAGGAGTGGGATTATCCCGACTGAGTTAATGGCTACCGCAAATTTGCGGTAGCCTTTTTTGTCTTCTTAAAACTCTAGACTCGCGCGAGCGGTACCCTGCGACAAGATTTTCCGCGAGTAATGAGGAAAATGCTATGCTTGCATAAGCATTTGACGAATACCGCGAGAGACAAATCCCTTTCACGGGATTTGTCTTGTCCGAGAAATGCATGATGCATTTCGTCGGATCAAAACTGTCGCAATCCACCCGCACTCGGAGGTTTTCGTCAGCTAAAAGTTAGCGGTGCGTCCTGCTTGTCGAAGCGAAAGTTGTTTTAGGACTCGATATGTATGCGTCATATATTACTCGCAAACTTGCTGCGAAGATGAGCGGGTAAAAGAGTACAATAGCCCAAACCGCTCTTCCGGGTCATAAGATTGTAGTTTTTTGATTAATATTTTTTGTATTTTTCCTCGAGTGTTGTAAGAATTAAGAAATATTAAGAATATTAAGATGGTAAACGTAGTGGTCGTTGTGCTATTATACTAGTCGTTAAGGGAGCTCGCTTGAAGAATAATAAATAAGGAGATAAGTTTGAGACAGAGAAGTAGCGGATAGCCAAGGATTAATAGACAACACAAACAAGCCATCTTCCGGTGGCGCAAAAAACTGAATATAGACACAACACCTAATCAGGAAGCTATGGCAGGTTCGTCTTTGATAACATAGCCTCGTTGCCTAAGTAGATTAAGTGCCTGTGAAGTGGTAAGAGTTTTATTCTCCTTTACAGGTCTGGACTCAAGATAACCTTCTGCTGTATAAGGCTTTAAATCTGTGAGTATGTGCCAGATAGCGGTCAGGATCATACGACAGATTGCAATGATGGCTTTCTTGTGTCCTCGGCGTGCTTTTATACGCTTATAGCGATTGGTAAACTCCGGATGCTTCTTTGATCTGATCAAAGCATTTGCAACTTGTACCAGAATTGGTTTAAAATAGGAACCGGCACGGGAAATCCGAGTTGATTTGATCTTTTTATTGCCTTGATCATTACGAGGACAGCATCCTGCCCAAGAGGCGAGGTTTTTGGCTGTGGGGAAGACAGACATATCACCACCGATCTCAGAGAACACTTGAATTGTAGTCAAGGGATTTTTATCGAATCTGGGAACTGTTCGAATCAGGTTAAGGGCATCATCATATTTTTCACTGAGACGAAAGATTTTCCGTTCTATTTCTGACTTGTGCTTTTCGAGCTCATCGATGTGATTAAGGCATTGTCTAAGCTTCACGGCTTGTTCTTCAGATATGGCACCGTCAACGGCAGCCTGAATCTCCTCAATAGGAGTTTTACAGCGTCCATCAACGAAAGGCGCCACATCAAATGTTTCCCCTGGGTGTTGCAAAATCTGTTCCGTAATGGAACGTGAAGATTTACCAAATATATCCGAAAAGACATCGTCAAGTTTAAGGTTTGATACAGTAAGACAGTTATGAGCACGATTCTTCTCGCCGGTGATCATACAGGTGAGTTTGAAGCGTTATCTTACCAGATCTCGTAACTGACGGATATCTGCCGGAGGGATAAAGGAAGGCTTGACCATGCCGCACATATAGAGATCGCAGATCCATTTGGCATCCTTACGGTCGGTCTTATTTCCTTTCATCGGCTTGGTATATTTGGGATGGGAAAGCGTAACTCACACGTTATGCTTTTCCAAGATGTTGAAAACAGGGATTCAGTACTTGCCGGTTGATTCCATGCAGACATCGATGCAGTTGTACTTGGCAAGCCAGTCACACAGCTCATACAATCCTTTTGTGAAGGAAGAAAAGCGAGCCTGCTTGTACTCAGTGCGATTATTGGAATCGGTAATACCAATACAAGCATAGATCCATGTTTTGTGGACATCAAGTCCACAGCAGTTGTTTTTGATAATTATGAACGACAATAAAATAACCTCCTGTAGTTTATAGTTATAAGCTGACAGTGACTAGTCATCCGGCGAGATCGAGTCGACTTCGAAAGAGATAAGTTTACGGGCTACTGTTATGC
>CAJOQF010000194.1 GCA_905236295.1 uncultured Eubacterium sp.
AGCCCGCTACGCCTACGTTTTCAGTCACGCACTCTCGGGCAAGCATTCTGCGCATTAGACCAGATATTTTGCGAACGGTGTACTAGTCGGAGTCGGCAATCAGTTTGCCGGAGTGGGCCGGTTTTGCGGGAAATATGTGTCAAATACGGGGCGAGTTTCCCGTCAAACTTTCTATTGCATAAATACCTCATAAATGTTAGAGTAAGAGTGCTACGCGGATGTGGTGGAATTCATGCTCATTGAGCTTGCTCAATGTGAGGCAGACGTGCAAGATGTAATATTGGCACGTCATAAACAACTTAATATGCGGATGTGACGGAATTGGCAGACGTGCAAGATTTAGGTTCTTGTGTCTTATGGCGTGAGGGTTCAAATCCCTCCATCCGCATTTCTTTTTATTCTTTTTTATTCTTTTTTATTTTTCCCCAAGAACTTCCAACCAGGTAAACGTATATTCCGGCATATGTGCTTTCAGCGCAGTCGAAATGAAATCCCCGAATGTAAGCCCGTAGGCGAGTCCATGTGTTTTTGTGTCTCTGCTTGATGCAAAGAGGAAGTAGTAGGCCAACGGCTCTATTCTCGATGCCACTGTCCTAAGCTCCTTTGTATCGTTCTCAAACTCCGGAAGGATCTCAAGCCTTCCTATCAGATCCTCGACAAATTGATGCGCCAGTTTTTTAATAGATGCTCTGGTGCCAAACAACAGCTTTAAATAAAATACATTCTGTGCTTTGGTATCGAGCATCAGCTCTTTAGAATAGTTGTTGAGCGTGGTTCTGATCGCCAGTCTTTTTTCTTTCTGAGCTCCGAGATAAGACTGTGATACATAGGCAAAACTCTCCTGGTAGAAATCCACATACGCATCCCTCTGCGACCGGGTGTCGGTCGATCTGATACCAAGTGACGGTGCCATCTGCAATCCCATAAACTCAATGAAATTTCTGATGTAATCCACACGCTTTATATCAAACCACCACGACTCGAGCTTGCCGTTCTTTATAAGAGCGCTTTTGTTCTGATCTATCATGGCGAGCTTTCCTCTAAAAACACATCTCGCCGCAAGCTTCTTCTCATCGAAACCGATATCATCCACAAAGCGACTCATCCTTCTTTCTACTTCTTTTATGTTTTCCGACCAGAGTTCATCCTCCGGCGCAGGCAGGATGGTATCGTCAACTCCGCATCTGGCAAATCCCCAGACATTCGGTATGATAAGCGGTACAAAATCCACCGGATTTATGCAGTTATGGATATTTTTATACTCTCTGTTGTCATCAAAGGTTGCAGCCTTCGGGCATTCGAAAGTGTATACAAATGTATTCTTTTCATCACCGAGTCTGTCGACTACCACTTTGCCCAGAAGGTTTGCCACCGCGGCGCTCCTCGAGTAACCTGCTATCCAAAGCTTGATCTTTTTGCCGGTTCTCGAAACGTCTGCGGACAACAGATCCATCCCCTCTTTCATCACGTGCGCTACCAGATAATCTGTCAAAAACTTATATGTGCGGTCAGTCGCTCCCATAAAGCCTCTGGCGGGACCTTCTTTCCCAAGTATAGTGTTTTCGTACCACTCAAGTCCATAAGCCGCGCCTCTGAACCCGAGGGCAACAATGGTAATATCCTCCCCGTTTACATTTGCTTCTTTTCGAGCGGCAAAAATCCCCAGTGTATGCTTTGATGGTTTTTTCTTGTAATCTTCATTTACTTCAAAGTCCGTAAATCCAACTTTTTCCATAAATGCCTTTGCATTTTTATACTGGTTATGCTCGCCCCCAACCACACTCGGAAATCCTGACATCGCCATCACAAGCGAGATCATCCTGAGGTTCGGATCGAGGGTTCTCGCATCCTGCAAAAACCATTCATCATCATATTTAAATTCTGCTATCAGATCCTTTGTCTCATCAAAACTTGCAAATTCAAAACTTCCCTTTATCATCAATTACCCCTTTACGCGATCGTGTTTGCAGCCAAATCGTATCGTCAGCTTTTCTCGTACAAGCCCGACTTACCGCCGTCTTTTTTAACGAGCCAGATGTCATGAATGCTCATGCCCCTGTCAATCGCCTTGCACATATCGTAAATTGTAAGAAGTGTGGCTGAGACTGCATTTAAAGCCTCCATCTCGACTCCGGTCCTCCCCGTGGTCTTAACTGTGGCGATCGCCTCGATGCTTGACTCCTCTTTTAAAATATTAAACTCAATATCCACTCCCGTAAGAAGCAGCGGATGACACATCGGAATCGTCTCGAAGGTGCGCTTTGCCGCCATTATCCCAGCCACCTGCGCAACCGCCAGCACATCACCTTTTTTGATCTCCTTGTCGGTTATTTTTTGCAGAGTCTGTGGCAGCATCCTGATATGTCCTCGCGCGATGCCGACTCTCTGTGTCTCATCCTTGTCAGAGACATCTACCATTTTTGCACGTCCCTGTTCGTTTATATGTGTGAGTTCCATCTCAAGTCCCCCTCATAGTTAATATCTTCGTTTTTAAATTGAAATCTACGTCCATGCACCGTCATAGGTCAGCACCTGTCCCGTCATATAACTGTCCATCGCAAACACATTAGAGATAAAACCGGCAGTGTCGATAGCAGTGGCAAATTTCCCGACAGGGATGTCATTTTGGATCATAAGCTTTTCCTCGTCCGAGAGGTGATCGTTCATCGGCGTATCCACATATCCCGGAGCGACAGCGTTTACCTGGATGTTGCTCGGAGCAAGCTCTCTTGCAAGCGCTCTCACGAAAGAGTCCAGTCCTCCTTTTGACGCGGAGTAGGCAACCTCCATGGATGCTCCGACCCTGCCCCACACAGACGATACAAACAATAGCTTTCCCGCCTTCTTTACAAGCAGATGTGGAATGATCGCTCTCGCGAGCAAAAATGCGGATGTGAGGTTTGTATTTAGTACTTCGTTCCATTCTTCAAGCGACATTCCATGCACCAGGCCGACGTAGGAAACTCCGGCGTTGTGGATGAGTCCGTCGGGTCTGAATCCGTCTTCGTCGCCGACAGCATCTATGTCGTTCATCACATTAAAGAGATTTTCCACCGAAGCCTCATCCGCCAGATTGCAGAGGCTTCCGTAACATTTTACTCCATAATTATTTCTTATATATACTATTAAATCTTCAAGTTCCTTTTTTCTGTGAGCGCATGTAAGATAGAGAGAATGACCCTCTGTTGCGAACTTCAGCGCAGTTGCCTGTCCTATCGCACCGGTCGCGCCCGTGATCAATATATTCATTAAAAACTGCCTCC
>CAJOQF010000195.1 GCA_905236295.1 uncultured Eubacterium sp.
CTCCGATGAATTAGACAGATTGTCAAGTACAACAACCTCATATCCGTTCTCAAGCAACTCAACGCAGGTATGCGAGCCAATAAATCCGGCACCGCCGGTAACTAATATTTCCATAATCGTTCTCCTTTTGATGTAGTATTTATAACATAGAGTTTCGCTTGCGAAACTCTCGCGCCGAGCGCGGTCGCCTAGCGACTCAATTCCTATCGCGCGAGTGCGCATCCTCGCGGAGCTTGTTTTGTGTAATAGTTATTACACAAAACAAGAGGATAGCTTGTGCTACCCTCTTTTGTAAATCCTGATTATGAAGCAAGCTTCTCCTTTGCTACGTCTGTAAGACTTGCAAATCCAGCAGCATCATTAACTGCCATCTCAGCTAACATCTTTCTGTTGAGATCGATGCCTGCGAGCTTAAGGCCATACATAAAACGGCTGTATGAAAGTCCGTTGATTCTTGCTGCAGCGTTGATACGAGCGATCCAGAGTCTTCTGAACTGTCTCTTCTTCTGCTTTCTTCCTGCATATGAGCTTGCGAGTGCTCTCATTACAGACTGTTTTGCAACACGATACTGCTTTGAGCGAGCTCCTCTGTAGCCCTTAGCAAGCTTTAATGTTCTATTATGTCTTTTCTTGGCGTTTAATCCACCTTTAATTCTTGCCATTATTTATTCCTCCTAGAATTCCAATCACTTTTCAACTTAGTCAGGCCAATGCCCTTGAATTATAAGTACGGAAGTACTTTCTTCATCTGCTTCTCATTTGCATGATCAATAACAGTTGACTGTCTGAGCTCTCTCTTCTTCTTTGTTGTCTTCTTTGTAAGAATGTGGCTCTTGTATGCTTTGTTTCTTACAAGTTTTCCTGTACCTGTCTTTTTGAAGCGCTTTGCAGCTGCTCTTCTTGTTTTCATCTTCGGCATAATTGATTCCTCCTCATATCAAAATTATTTCTTTTCCGCCAAAATAAGGAACATATTTCTTCCTTCCATCTTGGGTGCCTTCTCCACTACTGATACATCCTCAAGCTTTTCGGCGAAATCATCAAGAATGTGTTTACTGTGTTGTACGTGCGCCATCTCACGTCCCCTAAAGCGAAGTGTAACCTTAACTTTGTCGCCCTTGGCAAGAAACTTTCTCGCAGCGTTGACCTTGGTGTTCATATCGTTCTCCTCGATATTCGGAGACATACGGATCTCCTTAACCTCAACGATCTTCTGCTTCTTACGAGCTTCTTTTTCCTTGCGTGACTGCTCGTAACGGAATTTACCGTAATCGATGATCTTGCACACCGGCGGCTTTGCAGTGGGAGCTATCTTTACAAGATCAAGGTCAGCCTCTCTCGCAAGCTTTAACGCTTCCTTGGTAGGCATGATACCGAGCTGTCCACCGTCCTCGCCTATAAGACGAATCTCTTTGTCTCTTATTTGTTCGTTAATAAAATAGTCGCTAATGATTGCACCTCCATAAAAACCCTGTGAAAAATTCCATAAAGAAAGCGGACGCAAAAGCATCCGCATTAAATACATAGACAAATGTCACAACGAGTGATATCATTGCACACATCAGTAAGTATCATAACCGCAAGTCGCTCATTTGCGCTTGGGTGAGAGCGTGACGCTTCTACTTCTTTTCTTACAACTCACATACAATAACACAAGTTCTTTGCACTTGTCAATAGCTATTTTTACTTTTCTTAACTACACCTTAACTTTCCTTAGATTTATGGTTGACATGAAGTTCAATCTCATTTTTTTCTTTAGACATATCTATTTCGTCTTCTGTCAGATCCATTGCTCCACAATAACAGCCCCTACCATACGACACATATTCTTTTCCGTCTTTTTTAGAGTAGATTTTACTTATTATATATTTTACAGGAGCATCGCTAAAATCCAGATCAATCTCTCCTTCGATCGTACTATCATTTGTATTGATTACGGTTTCCTTTCCCACAGCAACAGCTATCTTTTCCAATACAGCATCGTCATCATTCAAATATGAATATGCAAATTTCTTTTCGTTTGATGATGCCCCCGGCGAACTCGATGTATTAATTGAACCACTGTCCTTCTCTCCCACATCATAAACTATATTTCCAATAGGAAACGATTCCACACCATCTATAAAAACAACACTAAGTTTATCTATATCGAAAACTCCTTTCTTTTCTGCACTTGTTTCCAA
>CAJOQF010000196.1 GCA_905236295.1 uncultured Eubacterium sp.
AAACGCTTATTTGAATATCGCCGTGTTTCCAATGTCAACATCTATAATCTTGATGGATATGAAGATTATTTCTACGGCTATATGCTGCCTCATACCGGTCTGATCGACCAGTTTGTCCTTACAGAATATAAAAACGGTTTTCTACTGAATATCCCTGCATATGCATGGCAGGATAAAGAACATGATACGGCATTAATGAGGCCGAAATTGTTCGAAAAGCTGCATTCTGCAAGTGTCTGGGTTTATAACATGGACATAGCCACGATTGGTGCAGTAAACGATAGGATTGTTTCAGGAGAAATGGAGGATATGATTCTCGCGCAGGATGCTGTACAGGAGCATGAGATTGCAAAGATTGCACAGCAGATTGTCGAATCCGGTGGAAAGAAGTTTGTTTTGATTGCAGGACCGAGTTCTTCGGGAAAGACAACGTTTTCGCATCGGCTGGGTATTCAGTTGTATGCACATGGATTAAAGCCGCATCCGATTGCGCTTGATGATTTCTTTATCAACCGCGAGGATATGATTCCGCAGCCTGACGGGTCGCTGGATTTTGAACATATTGATGCAGTGGATGTTGAGGGCTTTAACAATACCATGGAGCGCCTCTTAAATGGTGAAGAGGTAAAGATGCCTACCTTTAATTTTATAGAAGGACGGCAGGAGTTTAAGGGAAATACGCTAAAGCTCGGCAAAAATGATATTCTTGTAATCGAGGGCATCCACGGTCTGAATCCGAAAATGACATATAAGCTACCGGAGGAGAGCAAGTACAGGGTTTATCTAAGTGCACTGACGCCTTTGAAAATTGATGAACATAACTGTATGTCTACCAGAGACGGCAGGCTGATTCGACGGATTATTCGGGATAATCGTACTCGCGGAAACAATGCGTACAATACGTTGATGCGATGGAATTCTGTCAGTGCGGGAGAGGAGAGTCACATCTTTCCGTTCCAGGAAAATGCGGATGTGATGTTTAATTCGGCATTAATCTATGAATTGCCGGTGCTGAAGCCATACGTGGAGCCGCTCTTGTTTGCGGTGCCAAAGGACAGCAACGAATATATTGAGGCAAAGCGCATTTTAAAGCTGCTTGACTATTGTCTGCCATATCCTTCAGAAGGAATTGCAAAGAATTCGATTCTACGAGAATTTATCGGCGGAAGCTGCTTTAATGTATAAGATTGTATGCAATTCTAAAGTTTCTATAAAGAATCTCCGGATGCGGTTGACTGTGTTTGCGTGAAAGCGTAAAGTGAAGGAAATCGGTATTTTTATAGAGAGAAGGGTTGTTTATGAGAGCGAGATTACAGCAGTTTATGATGGGAAGATATGGGGCAGATCAGCTGGCGGGACTTCAGCTGGCATTGTGGCTGATCTGCTTTTTCCTGTCTGTATTTTTAAAGGGCGCGGTATCCACCGTGTTCGATGTTATCGCGATTTTCTTTATGATCTGGTACATCTACCGGGTTATGTCAAGGGACACATATCGCAGGAGTCTCGAAAATCAAAAGTTTTTAAATATGACGGCAGGGATTCGTAAGACGTTCACACGTCAAAAGAATCATATGGAACAGCGCAGATATTATCATCTGTACAAGTGCCCGACCTGTCGGCAGATCGTACGCGTTCCGAAGGGGAAAGGCAGAATCAGTATTACCTGTCCGAAGTGCAGAACAGAGTTTATCAAAAACAGCTGATTCTTCGGATCGTCAATGAATCGACGGGAGAACTTAAATGTTTGGCTACGTAAATGTCAATAAAGAATCATTAAGTAAAAAAGACAGAGAAATCTATCAGTCGTATTACTGTGGACTATGCCATGTCCTACATGAGCAGAGTGGACGGAAGGGGCAGCTCCTTTTGAATTATGATATGACGTTTTTGATCATTCTGCTCAGTGGATTGTATGAGCTTGATGATGAGAAGGCGCGGTTTGTATGCCCGCTTCACCCCGCGACCCGTAAAGTATATCGAATCAATGATGCGACACGGTATGCGGCGGATATGAATATTCTTTTGTCCTATCAGAATTTTGCGGATGATTATAAAGACGAGGGCTCAAAGAAGAAACGTCTTATGATGAATATCTTTCGAAAGGAATACCGCAGGATTTTTGCGGAATATCCCAGACAGGGTGCAGCTGTTGAAAAATGCATGCATGATCTTTGGGAAGCAGAGGAACGCGGCGAGGAAAACGTCGATGTGGTTGCCGGCATTACCGGTGAGATGCTTGCAGAGATTTTTGCGTGGGATGAACGGATGTGGTATGAGGACCTAAAGACGTTGGGCTTTTATCTGGGCAAGTTTATTTACCTGATGGATGCA
>CAJOQF010000197.1 GCA_905236295.1 uncultured Eubacterium sp.
AGGTGTAGCCCCTTCTTTCGCGAAAAGAGGGGGCTAATTCTTTTTCTGATTAGTCATTCTTATTTTATTGCTGACTTTTGTAACAATAATCAGGAAAGATTCCCTAACCTTACAGATGTTCCATAAAAGGAGCTTCAGAAAGAAGTTGATTATTGTTTAATTCATTAAAAGATGTATATATTATGAAAGTGATAGGATATCGTGGAAAAAAGATAAAAGCTGTAATGGCATATGTCCTAAGTGTCATTATTGGATTAATCATGGAGAGTTGTGGCGTTATTGCAAATAGGGCTCACTTGTTAGTTGTTGAGAGACAGTGGGAGGAGGTAGAGTGGGATGATTCAAACAAAACGGTTCGAGGTCCTGTTTTTTGTGTGGATGTACCACTGGAAGGCCCTAAGGTATTAAAGGACTCCGTGATAGCATTTCTCAATGACGAATTATATCATTGTTGTGAGTATGTTTTAGAAACCTATGATTCTGGGTTGGACAATTGGAGATTGCCATTTAATATGGTGAGAACTGATAATGCAACCCATATAGTTGAGCATTATGTTGAGACATACAAGCCTTTTTTTGAAGTAGAGATAGATAATTATTATGTGTTTTCGTTGCTTCTGTTAGCTCAGACAGATATGTTTGTGACTTATGGCTTAGAATTCTATCATTGCGGAATTAGTTGTGGATCGGAGCTTATGTGTTATACTTTTGATAAAAAGGACGGACATAGAGTAAGAAACATTATTAGCAATCATGATTTATTCTTATTTTTGACGGATAAATCAGAGTATATGGATAAGATGAAGAATTCTCGTCCGAGAGTCGATAAGGAGGAGTACTTGGCGTTTGGGGATATGGACTTTGCGCTTTTAGATAATGGAATCCGAATGACGTTTAATGGAATTGTAAATCACTATAAAACTGTGGCTATTGACTATGATGATATTATGCCCTACCTATCAGAAGAAGTTCAAAAACTAGTAAAAGGATCTAAAACCCTATTCGCCAACAATTGGAAGGTCTGGTATTTTGGATGCAGAGTGGGTGTTGCATTAACGGAGGATAACCAGACTATCTATCTTGTTGAACGTTCCCCTCATACTCCAGGATGGTTGATACCAGAATATGCTGATGGTCTTCATGATGCAGAAATAATGGCCTTTACTCAAGAGAATAACAAATATGAACCGGCATGCGTGTTTGAGGTGGAGGGTAGCCTCGTGTCTTCTGTACGCTTCGTAATTCCTGATGCTGCATGGAGGAATCCCCATGAAAGTGGTGGCTATTTTGATTATGATCAGGTTTGTAATATCCTATATGTGCCTTATCTGAGCGGATACTATGAGGCTTCTATGCATGTGTATCGGTTTGATGGCAGGCACTTTGTCTATACAGGCAAGGATGTGGACAAGTATTCGAAGAGACGAAAGAAAGTTAAGCCATGACATAAGAGAATAAGAACTTGAATAAAAATAGTTAATTATTTGGCCGTTCGTTCAAAAATGCATATATTTGCAATGAAAATTAGATAACTGTTATGGAAGAAATAGAATTTGTTAATGGATTGATAAAAAAGAACCCTGACTGTTGGGCAAGGTTTACAAAACCAGGTTCAAGATATAGAGAAATTGTTGATAGAACAATCGACACTCTTGAAAAGGAATTTGATCTAGTAGGGACAAGCATGTGCATTGATCAGACTAGAAGAGAAGAACTATTCAATGTTTTGTGTGACCACCTGAAGGAAAAGAATTGTTATTATCTTAAAAAATATACAGATTTGCCAAATGCTGAAAGGCCATTGTTTCGAACCTGGCTTAATGTAAAGGCTATAAACTTCTTGTATGACAAAGTTGTAAATGTAACCCAGGAATTACTCGTAAAGAATCTGATCCAAAGAAAGAATTTGACCACCGGAATGTTCTTTTATGGGTATAAGAGAAACTTGAGCATTCTTCCGGCTATCATCGATTTCCTAAATAAACGAGGTCTTTTAAAAGTTGTTAAT
>CAJOQF010000198.1 GCA_905236295.1 uncultured Eubacterium sp.
CATAAATGGGTTATTAACTTGTTTCATGATATTCTGCCGTCCATGACGTTCATCCTGTGGTATGCGGAAGTCTTCCATCAATTCATTGATAATAGAAAAATCATCTGATACATTTTCACGGCTCACATCTGAACAAGGTGGATTTCCTATAATAAGTTTAATTGGTTTTGCAGCTATTTCGCTTGCTCTCTTTAGTTCTCTTCCTTCAATAGTGTTTTCATTAACTTCTTGACCGAATACATAATTGCTCAAAGTATTTGCCATTATAATATTCGTTTTATGCTTTTTGTGTTTTCCAACTTTATCCAAAATCGACATGCGATAATTAGCAAGCATATACGGTGCAGGCAATATTTCAAAACCACACAAATTATACTCACCATCTTTAGGATCTTGTTCTATTATCCGTTCCAAAAAAGAACCCGTTCCACAGCAAGGATCAATTATAGTGTTTCCCTTGTCATATATGGATGCCCCAGAAAAATTTCGATTAACCACGTAATTTGTAAGTTTTACAATATAATCTGCAAGTAATTTAGGCGTATAATATGCGCCATAGTCGAATCTCGCTTTTGCATCGTATCTAGCTAAAAACTGTTCAAACAAGTGATGATAATCCGGATTCAATAACTGTTGATCTGTCATTTTTACAAAAGACAAGAACTTTATACATTCATCCACCCAATGTGTGATAAACATTCCATCTTCTGCATTCTCAACTATAAACTTCATAAGATTTTTAAACGGCAATAATGGCTTTGATTCAGATAATTCCTCTGAAATATAATCTTTAATTTTTCTTTCTTTTACTTCTGGTTTATCATCACTATTACATAAAACCCTATGTGCATATAACAAAGAAAACATTACCACTTGCGCGGTAAAATCAGAAAATACCTCACTTGTCCGTAAAGTCTGATCGCTATGGTTATAAACCAAATCTTTTATACTAGACAGAAGCTCTATTATTTTTCTCTCATCATCATTAAGAGCTTCTTCAATTGGAATATCAGCATAATATTTAAGATCATCTGCTAAAATTCTAGTTCTAACAGCTATCAATTCAACAAGTTTAGCCTCTGAACACAGTTGTGGTGCGGGATTATTAAAGAAATCTCGCATTTTGATCTCAAATTGATCATTAAACTTTACCCTAGACCAATCTGAATTCCCCATCTTATTCTTTTCAATAATAGAAATATATTCCTGGCTCTTTCCAGGAAAGCAGAAAACAAAATCAATTCCATCGGTAATAACAAGCTTATGCTTTAACTCAAGATATTTCTTAATTTGCTTTTGATAAGGCGTAATATCAAATTTATTCTCTGTTAGACCTTTTCCCTCAACATAACCATATATTCCCAAAGAATTTTTATCATGGATTCTCCAATCAGGTCTTCCAGCTCTACCTTGGTTTATAGGTTCCAAAATAACATCAATGTCACTGTGTGGCTGAAACTCTTTTGATAAGTCTTTTAGCAAATTATTTATAGGTACTCTAAACGAGAGCTCTGCGGTGTACTGTCCGCTACTTTTTGCTGCCCTATATTCAGAATGCAGCTCTCGCAAATATCGTTTTATAATAGCTTCGTAACCCATTTACTTTCTTCCCTTCTCATATGCTTTTATAATGCTTTTACCTATCGCTTCTCCTAAAAGAGGTGGTACGGCATTCCCTATCTGTCTAGCAACCTCAACCTTATTTCCCACAAACATAAAATCTATTGGGAAAGTTTGAAGCAATGCTCCTTCACGTAAAGAAACGCTTCTTGGCTGATCTGGATGACCGAATTTTCCTCGTGTAAAACTATCGAACCTTGCAGTTATCGTCGGTGCTACTTCATCCCATGCCATACGTCCGTATACATTTCTGTATCCAATTATTGAACTATCGACTTTATGACAATCAGCAAGTAAATTTTCTGGAAGATTATCCCTTCCCTGTCCTTCTTTTATAGCATTTATTCTTTCTAAGTTTTTCGCGGAAAGTTTATCCCTACGATGAAGCGGATAATCTGGATGGTCTTTTCCATCCTCTGGTGGAACAGGTAAGAAAGCTATTGTATCTCTAACAGTTACCCTTTTATTTGAGGCTGGAGGATAAACATAATTATCTTCAATATCGTTTCTTACACCAACTAAAATATATCTTTTCCTTCTTTGTGGTACTTCATAATCTTGCGCATCAAGGAGTTTAATGTGAACCTTATATCCAATAGTTTCGACATTTTTAATCAGTTGTTCTAAAATGGTTTTTCCTCGTTTCCCTGCAATGCCAGAAACATTCTCCATCACAAAGTAATGCGGATAGAGTTCATTTATAAGCTGACCATACTTGAAAACAAGCTCATTTCTTTCATCCTTATCTGAACCTCTTCGTTGAACAGAAAAACCTTGACACGGTGGACCGCCTGCTAATAAAAATAATTCTCCACGTTTTAGGTTACATTTCTTAAGCAAATTACCATTTAGCATATCTGCTATGTCTGCTTGTTCGGCATTATGTTGAAAATATTTTTTATTCTTTTTAATAGATTCAATACATTTAGAATCTATGTCAAAGCTGAACAGTAAATCAAATCCTGCTCTTTGTAGACCTAATCCAAGTCCACCCGCACCACAAAAGCTATCAATGCACGTATAATTCATATTACTTTCCTTCTCTCGAATTCTTTATTCCAGCTATTACACTTGAGTACGAATTACTAACTGGCTCTTCTATCGGCATCGGTGCACCTTCAAGCTCTTCATCTGTAGGTGTTGATGATACTAATTCAACAAGAATATTTGCCGCAACACCTACTGCCAACATAGGTGGTACAGCTTCTCCAATTTGTCTATATATATCATCAAATTTACCGCCAAATTCAAATCCATTTGGAAAGCTTTGAAGAATCGCAGCTTCTCTTGCTGTAAGCCCACGATCTTGTTCTGGATGAGTGTACCTACCACTAGCAGGATTCCTTGCATAGTGAGTAATTGTAATTGCGGGCTTATCCCAATAAAGTCTTCCATATGTATCAGAAAAGCCCTTCGTTTTATCCAAACATTTTGGTCCAACTCCCGCAGGTCTGTTACCACCATCATGTGGAACTTGTCTTATTACCTCAATTGTACTCTGCTTATGTGCAGCACTTTTATGCAAACGATCATTTGGGTCTTGAACACCAGCCGCAACCTTTGGAAGCATTCCTATAGCATCTCTAACTGTTTTATACTCGTCTTCTTGTAAAATACCCACGGGTAACAGAAAATCCTTTTTCATGGCAATTACTAATGATCGAAATCGTTCTTGTGGTACACCAAAAGAAGCCGCATTGTAAATTTGCTGCTTAACTAAATATCCTTGAGATTCAAAACATGTCTTAGCTTCATGGAAATAATGCCAATACTTATTGGATAAAAACTCAGGTACATTTTCCATTAAAATAGCGTCTGGCTGGAGTTTTTTTACAATTTCTGCAAATGCCAATACTAAATCATTTCGATCATCCTCACCCTCAGACCAATGCTTCTTTCTATGTGATGTGAATCCTTGACACGGCGCACAGCCTATTAACATTAAGGGTTTGTTAGCGTCATAACCCACCAATTCAAGAACTTCTTCTAATTTCCCGTTTTCAAACGCTA
>CAJOQF010000199.1 GCA_905236295.1 uncultured Eubacterium sp.
GCAGGTGTAAGTGATACAAGTGATCCGCTTGTTGTTACAAATCTGAGTTCTCGTGGCATTGATCTTTCGATAACTTGTAAAATGAAGCATGGAACTGAGACATATGAAGGAGATTACTCGACGACAAGTGATTTCTCCGGAAGCAGTGATAATGCAAAAGGCCTTTATTTCGGACTTAGGCAGACAGGAGATTTAGAGAAATATATAAATAAAACAGGCATTAACAATACAGGTACTGCTGTAAAAAACGCAGCAGCTTCTTCTAAGGAGCTTTATACTCTTACTCCGGCAACAGCAGCAGCTACAGGCGCAGGTGGGTATACATATGCGATAACCACAGACTCAGAATTACTTAAGACGGCTTCAACATATGAGTTCGTTATGACAGGACAGCTCAATAAGGATGTTGCAGAAACTACATGGTATACCTATACAACAGGAGAGAATCCATCTTATACACCAAAAACATTTGATACGATAGAGCTTAAGTTTACACCATCGCTTACTTCAAGTGGCACAGCAGGAACAAATATGAAGGATGGAGAGGCTTATCTCGACACAAATACAGGAAATCTTTTCGTAGGAAAAGCTGGCGCAGCAGAAGCAGGCGAGGGTCTTTTTGGAACTACAAAAGCTACGAATGTAATAGTTAATGCACAAACCTCAATTGCATCACCTACTTCAGATAATGCATTAGGATTTGGCCTTGTTACATGGACTGAAATTTTGACAGCTTATGGGTATTCAGGAGATACATATGCAGTTGGGAAAGATAATGCAACAGAGTTGATGTCTAAGATAAAGAATGTCAAATATACATGGAATGGAAATGTTTACTATGCTGACGTAGTTGCTGTTGCCTTATAAAAAACAGAATATGTATAGTTTAGTTAAAAGTTAGCACATTATTATTTAACGAAGCTATCGCGTTAGCGGTAGCTTCGTTTGTAATTATACAATGTTCATCAAGCTCAATAAAGTGTAGTGCATATCACTTTTGATGGCGTAACAGGTGTTTATATGATTCGTGAGAGAATAATTAAATGTATAAAAGATATTAAGGGAGAAAATTTTAATATAATGGATAGGTATCTAGAAGATGGGTGGTTTGATTCTTTTGAGATAATAAATCTGATTCAAATACTAGAAGAGGAATTTAGTATTAATCTTGATTATAATAATGTAACAGCATTTGATTTTAATAGTGTAAAAGATATAGAAATATTAATTAGAGGGTATTTGCGTAAATAGATGGATGTTGAGATGTATAAGAGGTATTGCAAACTTGCAATCTCAGATTTAAAGAGAATAAAAGAAAAAAGATTACTGATATACGGAACTGGAAAAGGTGGAGAAATATTTGCTGAATATCTAAAAGAAAAAAATATAAAGCTTAGTGGTTTTATTGATAGAAACAATTCTGGAAGAAAGAAATTGGGTTATGATGTTTTAAGTATTGAATCATGTAATATAAAGAATGATTTTATTTGTATTTGTGTTATGGATGAGGAAGTTAAACTTGAAATATTATATGAATGTCTGAAGAAGGGGTTTTCTAAAGAAGATATATTGGAAATAATACCTGCAGATCTTCCTGAGATAATGGAAATGGATCATGTATATAGGGGCGTCAAAATTGGAAAGTTTACTTATGGATATAAAACATTTCTTGAACCGTGGATGTCCAATATTATGGTTGAGAGTATAGGAAAGTATTGTTCGATAAATTCAAGCGCTAGGGTATGGTGCAAGCATGTTATGGGAGGGGTGTCAACATATCCCTTTATTACAGAACCGTTCGAACACACAAAGGGAATTATAGACATTATGGAGAACAACACGGATTTGTGTGGGGAAGGAAAGATTATCATTGGTAATGATGTATGGATAGGTGCAAATGCAGTAGTTTTGCCAAATGTGAGAATTGCAGATGGATCAATAATTGGAGCGGGAGCAGTAGTGACAAAGGATGTAAAACCATATCAAATTGTTGGAGGGGTGCCAGCTAAACATATACGTTTTAGATATGATTCGGAGACAATAAAAAAACTGTTAAGAATAACATGGTGGAATTGGGAGAATGATGAGGTTAAAAAAAGGTTAGATGACTTTAATGATATTAAACTATTTATAAGGAAGTATGGTAAGGAATTGTTTTGATATAGGAGAAAACTATGCCGCGAATAATAACGAAATATCTTGATAAATCGGTTGAAAAAGAACCAAACCGAACTGCTTTTATAGATAATAAAAGAAAGATTACATATAAGGGGTTGCAGGACGAGGCATATAGTATAGCTTATAAACTAATAGATATGGGCCTGTTTCAAAAACCTGTAATACTATTATTTAAAGGACATGTATCTGCCATATCTTCTATCATAGGTGTTGCGTACAGTGGAAACTATTATACGCTTTTGGACAGCAAGACTCCAACCGCAAGAATAAATATGATGGCGGAAGAATTAAATACCCAAATTATTATTACAGATATGTCGGACAATGACATAAAAGGTTGTGAATTTTGTGGCTTGAGAGTGCTAAAATTCGATGAGATATTAAAAATTAAATATGATGAAGCAATAATAAGGCAGACAGAAGAAAGAATAATCGGTAATGATATACTTTATGTGATATTTACTTCGGGCTCTACTGGAAAGCCAAAGGGGGTAGTAACACCACATGAGTCTATGATAAGTCATCTTGGTTCTTATGCGGATTTTCATGGATTTAAATGCGGTGATGTGTTTGTCCAGAGTTTTCCCCTTTACTCAGTGGTGGGACAAAGCTTTATATACCAAACGATAAGGGTTACAGGCACTTCATATATAGTGTCTAGTGAATTGATGGTTCCACCAACGAAATTGATGACATATATAAATCATATAGCTGCGCGAATTTTTGTGGCGCCGACGTCGGTTCTAATGTTGCTTTCTAATTTTAAGTCTCTTAAAGGCTTTGTGGCAGAAAGCGTAGAAAAGATATGTTTTGGAGGGGAAGCACTTTCAATAAAGGCTTTGAATGTGTGCAAAGAGTTATTTAAAAACGCAGATTTTTATAACGGTTATGGATCGACAGAGACTGTAAGCGGATATATAGGGTACAAGGTAAATAGGGAGTTTGATAATAACGAAACACTTCCACTTGGTAAGCCAATGTCACACGCAAGGGTATACCTTATGGATGAGTTTGGGGATCCAGTAAGCGATGGAGAGACCGGTGAAATTTATGTAAAGAGCCTATCGCTTGCTAGAGGATATTTGAATGACAACGAGAAGACAAGAAAGGTTTTTGTGCAGAATGCGTTTAATACCACATATCCAGATATATTGTATAAGACAGGAGACCTTGCAAGATACAATGAGTATGGAGAATTGGAGTATATTGGAAGAAGCGATTCGATGATTAATCACAGGGGGCATCGTATTGAGTTGGGAGAGATAGAAGCTAATGCTATGGCATTAGAAGGAGTTGATGAGAGTGCGAGTATTTACGATGTACAGAATGAACGTATTGTTTTAGTGTATTCTGGCATTATATCCGCAGAGGAGATTACGGAAATGCTACGTAAAAAAATGCCGACTTATATGATTCCGACAAAGATAATTAATGTAGATAAAATGCCCCATAACAGGGGCGGGAAGATAGACAGGGATAGTTTGAAAAAGAAATATACGGGACAAAATAAAAATGATTAAGACAACTAATAATGTAAAGAGTTTTATCGAGAATGAACAGGGAGATATTGTCGTTTATGGTGCGGGAAATTCAGGATTATGGGTCGGATCTTTTTTGAAAAAGTGCGATATCGATTTTCTGTGCTATGTTGATAAAAATGTATCAGATGCGGCTTTGTTTATGAATGATAAGCCTGTGCATTCATTAAGTTGGCTTATCAGTTATTCCAATCCGTGTAGGATAATAGTGACACCGAACTGTTATAAAGAGGTATTAACAGATATTATCAAGATAGACAGTAGATTCGAAAAACAGTATATATGTCTTATACCCGAATATAATAGTATTACTGAAAAAGAAGAAAAATATAACATAAATGTTATGCTTGCCTATTTCAGGCGAAGGCTTCTAAAGATTGAACTTCCAGTGTTCATATCAAACAATTGTGTTGCGGGTCATATATATGAATTAACAAATCATTTGCAAATATCCCCTACCCTAAATACAGGGATATCGCCAGAGGATTTTATAAAGCTTTGTTTTGATATACGTTATTATTTAAATAAACCTTTAGAGAATATCCATATGGAAAGAATAGTTTATAAGGATACTAATAGGATAGAGAACTATCCAGCGGCTAATGTGGGAGATATTAAGATTTGTTTTGTACATAACTATAATCTTTATAATGTAGAAAAGCGTTGGCGAATGTTAACGGATAGGTTAGATTATAATAATATTTGTTTTATTCTTTCTGATAATATAGATAATATACAAATTGATTTAAGGAGAAAATTTGCTGAACTAAAAAACCCACATTATTTTTTTAGGAACCGATGTGCATTTATACCAGATGGAAATACTGATAATTGTATTTTCCTCCCAGATTATATTTTTAGGTGGACAGACAGAGTCATAGAAAATGAGTTCGATCTAGTGGATTGGATAAATCATATTTATGATTAAGAAGTAAAATGAGAGTAGAGGAATTCAGACAAGACATCCGACCTAAGGCCTCGGCATTAGGATGGCTTGAAAAAGATAATATAATAATTGCAGGATTACGGGATGCGCCATTAATTTGCCAATTTGATAATGAAAGTGAAGAAATCCAGGTTCTTGATTACATAAAGGAATGCTCGTTATCGCGATCGTGGTTTTTTGGTAAATCTGCTTGTAATGAAAAATGGCTGGTGTTTTCGCCGGTTTATGGCAATTATATTCCAATAGTAGATTTAACAGCTGTCTCAAATGATGAGCCGGCTGTTTCTTTTTTTAGAATTGATGAAGAGTTGTCTCTGGAAGCATTTACGGAAGGGAAGAGAAGGAAACTGGAGATAAATGACGATGAGTGGAAGTATTGGGAGGTGGCAGAGAAGGCGGGATTGTTTTATATTTTTGGATTTAAAGCGATATCCGTGCTTTGCTTCGATCCGGAGAAACGGTCCATACGGGTAATTGATAGCTGGGACGATAAGATTCCGCGCAAAAAGCAGCTTTCGGAGTCAAATAATCCTTTTTGTTTTGGAGACGGGTATTGTAAGTTCGATGATGTTGTTTATCTTGCAAGCGGAATGGCACCCGGGATATTCGGAATGGACTGCGAAACCGGAACGATCGATTTTGTGGAAATAAAAGGAGGATATGGAGCATATTTAGGTATTAGTAGATATGGAGACGACAAAATTTTGCTCACGGATGGAAGGCAGGAGCAAAGATCGATCATTATCTATGATCCATACACCGGAGATGTTGAGAAGATAAATATACCTGAGATTTCAAATTGGTATCATCCTATAGTGTTTGGTGATGAAGCATATTTATTTTCGTTTTTTGGTGGAGTTCCTGTATATCGAATAGATCTGAAAACTCACGAGTGCGAAGTGTGTTCAGAGATAGATGAAGTTATTTCGTTTACCGTGACCGATGATTATGGTAATGATTCGGAAATGTTGAGTGGGATAGATGGGGTGCAGCTAAAATATGATACGATCACATTTACCGTGAGGGAGAGCGGGAAATGGTATAGGTATCATATACCATCCCGGTCTTTGGAAGAGAAAAACTATGTCTTTAAAGATGAATATCTTTTGAAGGAATACAGGAAAGCATATTTTGATGACAGATATAAAGAGATAGTAGATGGAACTGTTATGTATGAGGAATATTTCCCGGTGGAGGAGTTTGTGTCGAGATTCAGTATTACAAAGGAACAGTGATTATGAGTAATATTTGCAGAAACAAACATTGGATAAACAGATTACCGCATATATATGAGATGGATGATATGATCTCCTTTTGCTTAGAGCATAAGGAGATTTTTATTTACGGTCGTGGGGAGGCACAGGAGTGGCTGCTTCGCTTCCTGGATATGTGTGGGGTAAAAAATGTGGTTGGATATGTCGTGTCGTTCTCGCCAAATGAGGATGATTTTTTTTATAGAAAACTTCCTGTCAGGATGATAGATGAGATAATAGATGGGCCGGGTATCGGAATAATCCTTGGTCTTCCGGACTATCATCATGGGGATGTCGTTTCGCATTTCAGGGAGAAAGGCTTCGAAGATTGGTTTTCTCTTACAGAGCATAGCAGACTGGGAATAGCTGAACAGATTGCTCCGAGAAATAAAGATGAGATGACATTTGAGGTGAGCCTTGCAGATCATTGTAATCTGTCTTGCAAGATGTGCGATCATTTCTCTCAGTTATCAAAGGAATGGTTTGTTGATCTTGAGCAGTTTAAAAGTGATATATCGCAGATGGCAAAGATCTATGATCATGAGATAGGAGCAATCTCTTTATTAGGCGGGGAACCGACTCTTCATCCGGATCTGTTGGAGATAATACGTCATACGAGAAAAGAATTCCCGAATACAGAGCTTATCCTGCTTACTAACGGGTTGCTCCTATTGGAACTTGAGCATTCGGAAAAAGGGAATCTCTGGCAGTGTCTTAAGGAGAACAATGCACATGTTACGGTCACTGTCTATCCGATAAAAATTGATTATGTCGCGATAGAAGCTAAAGCAAAAGAGTATGGTATTTCTTTTAAGCTTTCATCGGATATTCATGCCGTCGAACCGACAAAACAGGTTAAGATCTCAGATAAACACACGATGGATCTAGAGGGAAATGTGCCAAAGTGGCATAGTGTCCATTGCCTCTACTTTAATAAGTTTAATGTAGTAAAAGACGGAAGATACTATATGTGTCCGGTGCAGGCGCATATCAATATATTCAATGAATGCTTTGATAAAGATCTTGGATATATGAACGGTGATTATCTTGATATATATAAGGTAAAAGACTGGCATGAATTTGCGGAGTTTGGTTCATGGTGGGTACCGTTTTGCAGATTCTGCGACCAGAAAAACTGGAAGCATGATTCGCAGTGGAAAGCAAGCGATAAATCTATAGATGAATACATCTAAACATAGATTTATCAGCGTTCCTTATAGCGCATATATGGGAAAATACTATTTTGGATCGGTAGAAAGGTATAGATAAAATGGAATTCATAACTCTTAATAACGGAGTGCAGATGCCCTGCATCGGTATGGGGGGATGGGCTCAGAAATCTGAAAATATTATAGACGCGATAAATGTTGGATACAGACTTATCGACACTGCAGCTCAGTATGAAAATGAAGCGGAGATAGGAAAGGCTGTTGCGGAATGTGGAGTGCCACGAGATAAACTCTTTGTAACGACCAAACTGTGGACGGAAGACATCAGACAGAGAAGAGTTAAAGAAGCGTTTAAGGAGAGTCTAAACAGATTGGGGCTTGAATATATCGATCTATATATCATTCATTGGCCGGCAGCAGGGTTTGAAGAAGCTTATCTTGTTATGGAGGAGTTATACAGAGAGGGGTTTATTAAAGCTATCGGTGTAAGCAATTTTGAAGTGCATCATCTCGATGAATTGACCTTGGCCGGAGCAACGATCACCCCGGCTGTTGATCAGATAGAATCACATCCCTATTTTACGAACGATGTAGTTGTTGAGGAATGTAAAAAAAGAGGTATTGTCCCTGAGGCATGGTGTCCGCTCGGAGGACCGGGGAGCGGAGAACTAAATGATGATGTTATTAAGCAGATTGCAAAAATACATAACAAGACAACTGCTCAGGTGATAGTAAGATGGCATTATCAAAGAGGTGTAGTTGCAATACCGAAGACATCAAATCCGGAAAGAGCAAGTGTTAATAGGGATGTTTTTGATTTTATCCTTTCAGAAGATGAGATGAAAATGATCTCCGGTCTTGATAAGGGACTCAGACTTGGTGCACATCCGGATAATTTTGATTTTTGATTATGAAGAGAGAATTAAGCGAAGCCCGTAAAGGTCGACGGATCTGGAGAAGAATTAAAAGAGAATATAGTATTGATTACTCTAAGGTTGTGCTTGTTCTTCCGGAAACAGATGCTGAATGGAACAGACAGGCGCTTATGTTTTTGCCTGAACTTATAAAGAGAAAAAGCGCGAAGAAGGCTTTGGTGATCTCCCCGTGGGAAGATGTTCTTGAAGAAGTAAGAAAAAAATCAAAGGGAAATGGATTTGTTCAAGATGGAGATGCAGAACCGGGTCAGTGTCTTGCATTAAAGCTTTCAGAAGATGAGATAGATAGTCTGCTAAAGTATTATTGCTTTTATAAATTCTTTGACAGCATTATTTTTTTATATAAAGATAAGCCAAAAGATAATCCGGGAACACTTATCCTGTCTCAAGGATGTGTAAGCAAAAAGGAGCTTATCTGTCTCGGGCATTATAACTTAAGAGAGGTTCCGGATAATGTATGAAAGAGATAAAAAGCTTCTCAAGAAAAAAATAACCAGATTGGTTCAAATTGGGAGGCTCAATAAGAAAAAGAATATTTACATGTTCGGGATAAATGATCGTGCTAGAGAGTCTATTTCATTGCTTAGAAAACATGGAATAGAGGTTAAAGGGATAATAGAAAACGATCATAAAAAACATCATATCTACTGTAATGGGGTGAAAGCCATATCACTGGATGAAATAGGGGATATTTACGACACAAATAATGTATTCCTTTTGCATTCGGGATTCTGGCGCGAGATGCAGCAACAATTATTAGGAGTTGGTGTCAAGAAAAACAATATTCAGTGTTTGTTTTATAAAAATCCATTAAAAGAAACCTGGATAGGAAGACGCATCAGCATAAACATTGGCAGAAAAGTATACAATAGATGCCGGGAGAAATATGGCGAAGAGACATGCCTTTTTTTGTGTCCGTATACAGGGACAGGTGATATTTATCTCATCGGAACGCTACTTAACCGGTATTTAAAAAAGAATAAAATAGATAAATATGCAGTCATCGTTGTGAGCGTTGCATGCAGAAAGGTCGCACAGATATTTAAGATATCAAACATTGAAACACTTCGTTCAACTAAGGAGTGTTCGCGATTAATAGAGTACTACATGTTCTGTCCTGATGAATGCAACATAAAGATTCTTAATGACAGCTGGGGAGAGCTCTATACCAGCCCGACAGAGTGGATAAGGGGACTAAATGGGCTTAACTTTACCGAGATGTTCAGACGTTTTGTATTTGAACTGCCGGAAGATGTTAAACCGATAAAACCGGACCTTTCTCTAATTGAAGATCAAAAACAAAAGATAAACGAGCTTATGGAGGAGAACCATTTGAGGCCGGGCAGGACGGTGGTATTATCGCCGTATTCAAATACTCTTGCCGATATGCCGTTTACTTTCTGGAATGAGATCGCAGCTATGTTAAAAGAGAAGGGCTATGATGTCTGCACTAACAGC
>CAJOQF010000200.1 GCA_905236295.1 uncultured Eubacterium sp.
ACTCTCTTCAAGCAGCTCATCATCAGTATCGGTAAAGTGAACGAGTTCTTTGGGCAGTAGTCGTCTCAACTCATTTTCCAACGCTTCTCCACTGGTCGGTTTAAGGAGATATCCGTCAAACCCTGCTTTCTCATACATTATTCGATTCTCACTTCCGGCGTTGGCGGTGAGAACAACAACCGGAGTCTCTTTACACCTTCCTGCAGTCTGTCTCCTGATATTATCGAGACATTCCAGACCATCCATATTCGGCATCAGATGATCCATAAAGATCACGTTGTATCTCTTATCCAGTGTTTTTGAGAGCGCATCCTCTCCGCTTGAGGCCGTATCAACCTTGATCTTCGTATCTCGAAGAAGCTTTGATACAACAAGCAGGTTTGAAGCGTTGTCATCAACCACAAGGATCTCTGCCTCCGGCGCCTCAAAACTCTGATGATAATGGTCTCTGATATTGAGACTGTGTCGTCTTTCAATATCGACATGACCAATCTTTTCATCGCTTATTATCTTTTGAGGTATCGATATAATGAAGGTGGAACCCTTTGTGTACACACTGTTTACAGATATGGTTCCTCCCATCAGATCCACAAGCTGCTTTACGATTGAAAGCCCGAGTCCGGTTCCCTCAATATACTTGTTCTTTTCCTCGTCTACACGCTTAAACGCCGTAAACAGATACGGAATACTCTCTTTCTTGATACCCATTCCAGTATCGGTTATGGAATAGTTGACAGTCGCATATCCGTTACTCTTCTCACATTGTATGGACAAGGTGACAGAGCCTTCACTCGTGTATTTAATGGCGTTATTTAACACGTTTATGATAATCTGCTTGATCCGAACCTCATCACCGTAGAGCTGTGACGGTAGATCAGGTGCGACATTTACGTGAAATTCAAGTCCTTTCTCCTTGGCTCGAAGCCACATCATCGCAACTATCTCCGAAAGCATGTCACCGCTGTTGTACGGAGTTGACGCGAGAGTCATCTGCCCCGAATCAATCTTTGACATATCGAGGATATCATTTATAAGATGCAAGAGCATTTTGCCGGCAGATTGAATATTTGCGGCATCCTCAGCAACCTCTTCCGAAATATCCTCCCTGAGGATCATCTCATTTAGTCCGATGATAGTATTTATCGGGGTTCTAATCTCATGACTCATGCTCGAAAAGAATCTGCTCTGAGCCGCATTTAAGTTTTCAATCTCCTTTCTCTGCTCCTCGCCCTTCTTTTTTTCCTTACGAATAATGGAAATCTCAAACTGTACAACGGAGATAATAATAAAGCACACGATCACAAGAGATATTATAAGGGATCGATAAACCTGGTCATTGCTTCTGTCTGTAACCAAATAGGGATATATCCTCGCGACCATTATACACCCCACAAACACCACTGCATCGAGAACGAAAAGAACTATTTTCATCTTTCCGTTTATTATCAGACTGATAAGAAGGGTGATCAGCACGAGCCATATAGGCGTACTCGACTTAATACCTCCTGCCAGAAAAAATACCCCCGGCAGAAGCACTGCGATCACCACAATCATCTCGACACTTGCAAACAGCTGTACTTTTCCGGTTTTAAATGTAATAAAGGTGACTGCAAATATTACTGCAAGTCCAATTGCAAGCATAATAGATAGCTTATAATCTCTCTCTCCCAATAAGGCATGCAGGAAAATGAGCAGCACGGAAAAAATGGAATGAATTGACAAAAGCATAAACATTCTGTCCTGCATATCTCTTTTCTCATCCGATAGAATACCTTTCATCTTTTTAAAAATCATGACTGCTCACCCCCCTCCGGAGAAAATTCCAGAATATCATCAGCAGGACTCTCCGGTTCAAACTCCATTATCTCCCCATGATCCGAAAAATCCTCCGGCGCAAATTCCATTATCTCATCTTCGTCAGATTCGGACGATGCGCTATCTTTAGAACCGTCTTTAGCTTTGTCCTTTCCGTATGCAGCGAGTATCGAGTCGGTGAGATCTTCGTACCAGCTTGAAAATTCAGCGTGATTCGCTACAACATAACCGGTATCATGAACCTTTGAAGCCTCCTCAAGAGATTTAGCAAGATCTGAAAGTTCTCCCGCTCCCACCATCTTCGCTGTACTCTTGAGTGAATGTACAAGTATCGTATAATTCTCAAAATCCATTTCGTCGAAGAATCTGTCAAGATCTTTCTTTTTAAATCCGGCATCTGACGCGAACTGCAGGAGCAATGACTCATAAAAACTGTCATCGTCCTGACAGTAATGTCGTCCCTTTTTAATATCTATTCCCTTTTCGCTCAGTTTCTCATAAACCGGAAGTACATCTTCCGCCATTCCCGGAACATAGAGCGAACTCCTGTTTATGCTAACTTCTGTGGAATCCGACGATTCTTTGCCGATTCTCAGAGTACGCCTGTCAATCTTTTCGTATGTGATCGAAGCTTTAGGCAATACCTTCTTTAACACCCGCTCAAGTTCAACAATCTCAATTGGTTTTGACACAAATCCGTCAAATCCTTCATTTAAGAACATTTCCTTTGCTGAGCTGACCGCATTTGCAGTGAGTGCAACTATCGGGAACTCTTTTCCAGCCCTTGTCGCGTCGGCGCGTATGATCCTCATTGCCTCAATACCATCCATTTCGGGCATCATATGATCCATAAAGATAATATCATAGTCATTTTCACGGCACATATTTATGCCTTCTTTACCGGAATCAGCTGTAAAGACCTCCATTCCATAACCTTTAAACACGCCTTTTGCAACCGTATGATTCATCGGTTCATCATCAACCACGAGCGCACGTATTCCATGACAGAACATCTTGCCTTCGCTCTCTTCAAACTCTTTGTTATCCATAGAGAGCATTGAGACAATGGTAAATCCATAATAAGGCTTCTTTAATATTCTTGCCTTGGAGTATTCAGGAAGTTTAAAGCCTGAATCGGCGATAACGATCACCATACTCTCAAGTATTGAGGTTTCAAGATACTCTGCATTTTCCATGTAATAATTCTCATCAACAAACACATGGGAAACCTTTACCTTTTTCAACAGACGCTTTAATGATTCTATATTATCGATTCTGTGAAGAGGGATTTTCAGACTTCCCACGATATTTCGAATCATGGAATAATAGAATTCCCTGACCTCGGGCTTGCTTATATTCTCGTATCCGACAAACCATGCTATGCAAACACTCTCACTTTCAGGCAGAGAAATACATCCGACAGGATCCACAACTGTCTGCGGAATACTGACCGTCACTGTACTTCCCTTATCAGGTATACTGTTTATTGTAAGGAATCCGCTCATTGAGCGCAGAAATCCCACTACAATTGACAGACCAAGTCCAAGACCGCTGGTAGATCTGGTTCTTCCGGAATCACCCTGATAGAAACGCTCAAACACATGATCCATCTCATGTTGTGACATACCGACACCTGTATCTGTCACAGATACGCACAGATTTATACCGTACGGTTGGATGTTGGAACTGATCTTTACATATACTCCACCCTGTTTGGTATATTTAAGACCGTTTCCGATCAGATGCCAGAGTATCTTCTTAAGCTTGGAAGAGTCAGTGTTCATCACAGACGGAACATTGGGATCAACGTCTATTATAAGTTCCACATCATCCTGCATATATGGCTTAAGCTCTGTGACAAGGTCATTTATAACGGAGGAAAGCATATAGTCCTCCTTGTTTACAGCAAGTCTGTGCATATCGATCTCAGAATAATCGAGAATATCACTGACCTGTTCCGCTACCCTTTTACCGGCATCCGACACCGCCATAAGATCTTCTTTTATGTCTTCGGACGTGGTTTTGTCCATACACACAGTAGTAAGTCCGATAACAGCATTTATCGGGGTCCTGATCTCATGGGATACATTCGCCAAAAAGTCCGTAGCACTTTGATTTTTGGTTTCAAGATCATCTATTTTTGCCTCATAGTTGTCGATAGTCTTTTTAAACTCGGCATTTATTCGGTTTAATACATCACTTACAACAAATAGGAGGGCAAAATGCCAGATTATGCGTACCACATCATGAGATGTCATCACCCCATCCCCGAAATAATAAATCTGTAACAGCTTGTAGATCATTCCTATATACGAAACCACCAACAGCAGTCTTACCAGTTTTATCTCCTGTGTCATCATAAAAATAATGAGCGCAGCAGCAACAATCGGAGTTGCATCCATAATGGTTTCTTCATTTACAATATACAGAAACACCTCAAACATGCCCAAAAACGCATATACATAGATTCTGATATGCTCTTCGATGTTGCCTGAAATATGTAAAACAAGGACAATTATGGCCGCAATACAAAGAAGCGGTATCATCCATTTTTCCCAACCGTTTACAATATTAAGGACTATAAGCACGAACGAGAAAATAGCAATTGAGAATACAAGCGCCAGATGCGCCATCGTCCGTACCTGATTCTCCAATCTGTTTATATCCATATTTCTAATGCTCCCTCATGGAATAATCTTTATCTTCGTCAATCATTTCGATCATCAGTTCGGCGAAAACAGGATCGAACTGGGTTCCTTTTCCCTTTTCGATTTCTTCTTTGACCTTTTCCTGTGGCATGATATCACGGTAGCTTCTGCGGCTGGTCATGGCATCATACGCATCCGCCACTGCGATTATCCTTGCCTCTTTCGGAATTTCTTCCCCTATAAGGCCATCGGGATACCCGCCACCGGAAAATCTTTCATGGTGCCATCTCGCTCCCGTTACAAGCTTAGGCATCTCGGTGATATTTTTTAATATCCTTGCCCCCATTACAGGGTGATTTTTTATCTTGTCGAACTCATCCCTTGTAAGCTTGGATGGCTTGTTTATAACCGCATCCGGCACACCGATCTTTCCGACATCATGAAGCAGACCCATCATATAGATCTCGTCCTGCTCCTTCTTTGTGAAGCCGTATCTCTTAGCTATCTCCCTGCTGTAATTGGCAACTCGCCCCGAGTGACCGTTTGTATATGTATCTTTCGCATCGATCGCATCCGCAAGAGATCTTACGATATTTAAGGAGAGTCTCTCATTTTCCCTTGTCTTTTTATCCACCTCATCAGCAAGATTTCTCTGAAGTCTGATAAGCTCGATAGTGTGCTTTACTCTTATCGCAAGAACTTCCGGAACAAACGGCTTTTTGATAAAGTCCATTGCTCCGAGCGAAAGTCCTTTTGTCTCACTCTCCTCGTCATCATTTGCCGTGAGGAAGATAACAGGTATCCCCTCGCTTTCCTCTCCCATTGAGCGAAGTCTTCTCAATGCTTCAAATCCATCCATTCCGGGCATTCTGATATCAAGAAGTATCAGATCCGGCTTGCCATTCTCGCTGATATAATCAAGCATAGCCTGTCCCGATTTCAACGCCGTGACCCTCATATTGTTCTTACTTAAGATATGTCCCGCCATTCTCAAGTTTGAGGTGTCATCATCAACTACAATAACCCACTCTGCCATAAATTTCCCCTTTGATATTGAACAAACTGCTACAACATCATTAAACCTTTCATAATATTTTATATATAATTCACAAATATTCGACCGAAATTTATATTAACATATTACTATGCTGAGCGCTACTATCAATTTTCCCTTGCAAATACTTAGTTGCTTGTTATAATCTCTTATAGTAGAAAATAAAAAAGGAGATGTACCCATGACACCTATTAAAGAAGGAAAAGTACGTGAAATTTACGATAACGGCGACTCACTTATCATGGTCGCAACAGACAGGATCAGCTGCTTTGATGTTATCCTCCACAACGAGATAACAAAAAAGGGAACTGTCCTCACCCAGATTTCAAAATTCTGGTTTGATATGACAAAGGATATCGTTCCGAATCACATGATCTCAGTTGATGTAAACGATATGCCTGAGTTTTTCAGAAATCCGAAATACGACGGCAACTCAATGATGTGCAAGAAGCTCGAGATGCTTCCGGTCGAGTGCATCGTTAGAGGATATATCACCGGCAGCGGTTGGGAAAGCTACAAAAAGGACGGTACTGTCTGCGGCATCAAGCTTCCGGAAGGTTTAAAAGAATCCGACAAGCTTCCTGAGCCGATCTACACCCCATCCACAAAGGCAGAGCTCGGAGATCATGACGAGAACATTTCATACGAGCAGTCGATCGCTCATCTCGAGAAAGCATTCCCGGGTAAAGGCGAGGAATACGCAAAGAAATTAAAGGATCTCACTATCGCTCTCTACAAGAAATGTGCTGACTACGCGCTCACAAAGGGCATCATAATCGCAGATACCAAGTTTGAATTCGGACTGAACAAAA
>CAJOQF010000201.1 GCA_905236295.1 uncultured Eubacterium sp.
GGATTTACAGACCTTGTGGGGATGATAAACGATATCCCGGATATAGAACAGGTAAATATGACTACAAACGGCGTTCTGTTAAAGGAGAACCTTGAGGCGTTAAAGAAGGCAGGCCTTCACGGTATCAACATCAGCCTCGATACATTGGACCCAAAAAGATATGAGCAGATCACCGGAAAGGATATGATCCTTAAAGTCCGTGAGTCCATAAATGAAGCTGTGGATATGGGCTTCAATGTAAAGGTAAATGCCGTTTTGTTTGATGAGGACAGCTATAAGGATATTATCCTGCTTGCAAAAGAGAGTGATGTGGATGTCCGGTTTATTGAGCTTATGCCTATAGGACAGGGGAAAAGCCTGAAAGGAGTCTCTTTCGGGGATGCCTATGAGTATTTGAGATCAAAATATCCTGACATCGAAAGGGACGATACCGTTAAAGGCAACGGACCGGCTGAGTATTATAAAATTCCGGGATTTAAGGGTGGAGTTGGTTTTATCAGCCCTATTCACGGGAAGTTCTGCGGAAGCTGTAATCGCATTCGCATGAACGCCGAGGGAGAGATCAAACCGTGCCTGTGCTACAGCGAGAGCTTTGATATCAGAAAACCTTTGAGGGAGGGGGACTTATCAAGGGTTAAGGATATCATTATACAGTCGGTCAATTCTAAACCACAGGGACATTGTTTTGACACGCCCGAAAAAGTCTCTGAGAGTAAGAGGATGATATCTATAGGAGGATGATAAGCTACGACTAATCGATTATAGGAATGATAATAAAGAATTGATTCTTGTTTTGATTAGCGTGAAGATATCGGAGAAGGAGGATTAATCATGAAGAAAAAATTATTAACATTGGCTCTTTTGGGAGTTGTGTGTACAGGGGTTGTTGCGGGATGCGGCAAGTCTGACACCGCAAAAACAGATGAGAATTCATCACAGACAGTATCTGATGTGCAGACAGAGGCAGAAGTCAGTGCTTCAGACGCAGAGGCTTCTGACAAGGAGTATAATGCTAAACTGAATGTTTATGCTGCGGCTTCTTTGGCAGATGCATTAAATGATGCAATCGCCGAATACAACAAAACGCAGCCCGGAGTGGAGATTACTCCGGCTACGGGATCATCGGGAGATCTGATGACTCAGATAGAGGAGTCCGACGGAGTTGACGTTGATGTATTCTTTTCGGCGGCGACAAAGCAGATGGATCAGCTGGTTGCAGACGGATATGTTGATGAGGCAAACGTCGTTAAGCTCTTGAAAAATGAGATCGTTCTTATTGGAGCGAAAGATTCGGATACAAAGGTGACGGGATTTGATAATATCACCGACGCCAAAAATATTGCGCTTGCTGATGACACTGTTCCGGTTGGGCAGTATGCGAGGGAGGCTTTCGATTCACTTGGCATTTCTGTAGATGATTTCGCAGAGGTCAACGAGTGTGTTGATGTCTCAGCGGTAAAGGAAGCGGTAAAGGAAGGATCAAACGAGATCGGAATAGTTTATTACTCGGATTATTATTCAGTTAAAGATGACGTAGAGCTTATTGAAGTCTGTGACCAGAATCTTTATAATGAATGTGTATATCCGGTGGCCGTTGTAAACAACAAGAACGCAGATGACGAGCAGAGCGATGCAGCAAAGGATTTTGTGGCGTTTTTACAGACCGATGCGGCAAAACAGATTTTTGAAGACTATATGTTTACCATATACTAAACATTTTTTGAAGACCGGAATCTTTCCGGTCTTTTTTTCTGGAGAGAAATAATGAGTGCAATAGCAGATTTTTTTTCAAGTCTCGATTGGAGCCCGTTGATAATAACGTTTAAGACGGGAGTTGTCGTCACGATACTCTCTTTTTTTGCGGGATTGTTTGCGGCAGCCAAGCTTATGAAGGCAAGAAGCGGATGGCGGGCGGTCATCGACGGGATCCTTACACTTCCGATGGTCATACCGCCGACGGTAGTAGGTTTTTTACTCCTTTTTATTTTCAGTCTTAGGAGACC
>CAJOQF010000202.1 GCA_905236295.1 uncultured Eubacterium sp.
CATCATAGAATACTGTCCTGCGGTTGACATTTCATCCCTCGAGGGTGACGACAAAAAACATATCGGCGCATATTTCCAAAACATCATCGCCGAAAAGCTCACAACAAACAAAACATTGATAGCATAAGGATCTGCCGTAAAAAGCGGATTCTTTTTTTATTATTGACAATAGTTTATCTTGGTGCTATTCTTTTTGTAAACCGTTTTCGTGATTGGGTTTACAATAGTCAACCTTGTTGTTGACAAATCAAAGGAGTAATATGATATGAACACAACAAACACTACACCTGCCGTGGAAGCCGCGGGTAAGAACACCAAGAAAACTTCGGTTTACACTCTTTGTGCAACCGCCCTTATGACCGCGATACTGTGCGTTCTCGCGCCAATCACCATTCCGATCGGACCTGTACCGATCTCGCTTTCAATGCTGGTCTTAGTAATCTCAATTTATCTGCTTGGAACCAAATGGGCCATGATAAGCTGTATTGTGTATCTCGTTATCGGAATGATAGGTCTCCCCGTCTTCTCCGGTTTCTCAGGCGGCTTTGCCAAGCTTGCAGGCCCGACAGGCGGATATCTTATAGGCTATCTCTTCCTCATCCTCATAGGCGGTCTTTTTATCAGCTTTTCAGAGAAGAGATTCGAGAAAAAGAAAAGCATCCCGCTGGCCTTTGTCGGATTGGTCATCGGAACGCTTGTACTTTACGCATTCGGCACTGTTTGGTTTATGATACTGATGGATGCGGATCTTGCGTACGCTCTCACGGTTTGCGTACTGCCGTTTATCCCGTTTGACATTGTAAAACTGATCCTCGGCATCATCCTCGGCCGCACAATTCGCGCTAGGTTGTCGAGAGCATCTTTAAATACGCATTAATAAAAATGTCAATATTGCCGTCAAGCACGGCATCTGCATTGCCGGTCTCGGCACCTGTCCTGTGGTCTTTCACCATCGTGTAAGGCTGCAGGACATACGATCTTATCTGATTTCCCCAGCCTATCTCAGAGACATCTCCTCTAATATCGGCCTCCTTGGCTGCGTTTTCAGCCTGCTTCAAAAGAAGAAGCTTTGCCTTCAACATCTGCATAGCCTTGTCCTTGTTCATATGCTGTGAGCGCTCATTCTGGCACTGCACAACGATCCCCGTCGGGAAATGGGTAATTCTGATGGCTGATGATGTCTTGTTGATATGCTGTCCACCGGCACCACTCGAACGATATGTGTCAATTCTGATATCGTCGTCATTTATCTCAATATCAATATCCTGCTCTATATCCGGCATGACATCACACGAAACAAACGAGGTCTGTCTCTTTCCTGCCGCATTGAACGGCGAAATACGCACAAGCCTGTGCACCCCGCTCTCCGATTTGAGATATCCGTAAGCATTCTCGCCGTTTACCTGGAAAGTGATGGACTTGATACCCGCCTCATCACCGTCGAGAGAATCAAGCACCTCTACAGAGAATCCCTTGGACTGCGCCCATCTGGTAAACATACGGTAGAGCATGGAAGCCCAGTCACACGACTCGGTACCGCCGGCTCCCGCATGGAGAGATACGATCGCATTGTCGGAATCGTACTCGCCCGAGAGGAGCGTCTTCATCTGAAGCGCATCAAATTCTGACTTGAAAGTCTCAAACTCCTCGGTAATCTCCGGAATCAGCGCTTCGTCCTCCTCCTCGTATCCCATTTCAAGAAGAGTCTCCACATCCTCAAAAGAGTTTTTGATCTTGTTAAAATCCGAAACCTCCGCCTTTAAGTCCGAGAGTTCCTTGGAATACCCTTGAGCTTTTTCATTGTCATTCCAAAAATCCGGAGCTTCCATCATGCGCTCAAGCTCCTGTATCCTCTCACCCTTTGATTCAAGCGAAAGCGAAGCCTCCAGCTCCGCCAGAGGCTCCTTGTAAGTGTTCAGTTCCGTTTTGATATTGTCAAGTTCTACCATTTAGTCTATTTCCTTTTCTAAAACTTCTATGGCTTTAAGTACCTGGTTATCGGTTATATCATCCACTCCCGGGTCTGTCAACTCATAATCAATCTCGATATCGGGCTTTATGCCGATGCCGTGGATCGCGTCTCCCTTTGGAGTGTAATATTTTTCAGCAGTTATCTTTATACCACTTCCATCGTTGAGTGTAAACACCCACTGAACAATTCCCTTTCCGAAAGTGGTCGTACCGATAAGTGTGCCCCACTCGTAATCGCGTATCGCACCCGCCATTATCTCGGCTGCAGATGCGGTGTTCTCATCCACCAGAACAGCTATCGGGAGATTAAGCTGATGCTCGTCATCCGACTCGAAAACCTGCTTTTCGCCCTCTTTATTTTCAGTGTAGACAACGGTTCCCTCAGGAAGAATCGTATCGCACACTTCCACCGCAGCATCCACCAGACCGCCGCCGTTTGCTCTAAGGTCTATTATAAGGCCCTCTACTCCCTTGTCGGTCAGCTCCTCAACCTCGGCGTTAAACTGTTCGGCTGTCTTTTTGTTGAAGGTGGAAATCGCTATGTATCCGATCTTTTCATCAATTACAGTGCTGTCCACAACCGTAACCGAAAGGGTAGCTCTCTCGATATCTTTCTCCATCGTCTCGCCGTCGCGCTTTATCACCAGATGAGCTGTCGTTCCAACTTCTCCGCGCACATGCGAAATAAACTCGTCCAAATCCATTTCGGTAGCGACATAATCGTCAGCCGAGACTATCTCATCACCCTCAAGCAATCCGGCTTTTTGTGCAGGCGAATCCTCGGTCAGTTTTACAACTGTAACTTTCTTTGTATTCTTGTCCTGGGTGAGGGTGGCTCCGATACCGCCAAACTCCCCGGATTCGGTCTCTGCCTTGGCCTCCATCTCCTCCTTGGTGTAGTATCTGGTGTACTTGTCTCCGACCGAATCCATAATGCCCGAGTACAATCCTTCTTTTATCGTATCCAGATCCACATCATCTATGTAGTAGGCTTTGAGAGATGCGATCATCGTGTTTATCTTGGCCTTCGCCTCATCATCTATAAACTCAGAAGATTTATTTTCCTCTTCCGACGCACTTTCCGTTGCATATTTTAACGCCATAGTGCGAAGAAGAGCTGCACTCGTCACTCCGACGACCAAAGTCGCCGCAACAATGCCAAGTATCAGCCCCAACGCAAACTTATGCTTTATTCCACCCAAGAGTCCCGCATCGCTCATATCAGGTATCTCCTCACCTATATACGGCGTCTCCACCTTCGAGCCGTCTTCGGATGCGGGTATCTCTTTTTTCTCGTCGTCAAACTCATTATCCATCATTATACCCTCAAATGTCTCTTGATCGTGAGTCGGCTACCCACAAATCCTATTCCCACTCCAAGAATTATAGATACCGGAACGAGAATTCTAAATACAGTTGATGCCGGCAGGAAGTTGAGAATATCTGACAGGAAGTAGAATCTGTCACCAATATATGCAATTATCCTGTTGTACATCAAAACAAGAATAAAAAGCGGTATGAGCGAACCTACAAGTCCGATGAGCACACCCTCTATCAAAAACGGCGCCCTTACGAACATATCCGTCGCACCGATGAGCTTCATAATGCCTATCTCTTCCTTTCGAACCGAGATACCAACAGTTACGGTGTTGCTGATAAGGAATATTGACACTGCAAGAAGTATCGCTATTATCGCTATTGAAACATATGCTATCAAACTGTTTAAGTCTGTGAGCGTGTTGGCTGCCACCTCGGATTTATTGACCTCCCTGACTCCATCCAGCCCTTCAAGATAGTCTACCAGGGACTGCTGCATCGAAACATCGTTCAGGTAAATCTGATAGTTGGCATCATTGGCAAGCGGGTTTTGATCCTCATAACCTTCCGCAAGCTCCTCATTTCCCTCGAAGTAAACATCCTTCATGTAATCCCAGGCTTCCTCGGCGGAGATATACTCATAACTTGCGACCTCCGCACGTTTGGATATCTCATCTCCGATCTCGTCTATCTGTTCCTGGGTGGCATCCGATTCAAAGAATACCGTGACAGCCACTCCCTCTTCGGCCTCTTTTACTATCGCCTGTGTGTTTACAACGATCGAATAAAATATACCGAACACGAAAATGCACGCTGCCATTGTTCCCACCGACGCAAGTGAAAACATCTTATTTCGCCAGATATTGGTAAGTCCCTGGCTCAATGTATATAAAAATGTATTTAGTTTCATTATTACATCTCCCTAGCCATCGTATCACCAACCATTACACCGTTTCTCATGGTGATAACTCTCTTCTTCATGGTTTTAACAATCTCGAGATTATGTGTAACGACAAGCACCGTTGTTCCGCGCTTGTTGACCTCGTCGAGAAGCTTCATAATCTCCCACGCATTGTTCGAATCAAGGTTTCCAGTCGGCTCGTCCGCCAACAGGATCTTCGGATTGTTTACAAGCGCTCTTGCTATCGCAACCCTCTGCTGCTCTCCACCTGAAAGCTGTCTCGGATAAGACTTGTATTTTGCGGCAAGTCCAACCATGGAAAGCATCATCGGAACACTGCGCTTTATAGTCCTGGTCGGCGTGGAGATTACGCGCTGTGCGAACGCGACATTCTCATATACGTTTCTATCCTTAAGCAAACGGAAATCCTGAAATACTACGCCGATATTTCGACGGTACTTCGGGATTTGCTTGCGATGAATATTTCCTAAATTCTTTCCGTTTATGTAAATCGTACCGGACGTGGGCTCAAGCTCCTTTTGAAGGAGCTTAATAAGAGTGGACTTACCCGAGCCGGAATCGCCTACCACAAAGACAAACTCTCCCGGATCCAGATGTAGCGAGAGCTCCTTTATCGCCGGAACTCCCGCAATATATTCCTTGGTCACCTTATCAAGTGTTATCATTTAAATCCTTCCTTCCTAGAACTCCATCTCCTCAAGATACTTCATGTATTTTACTACCATGAGCGCAATCTTGAATGTGATCGCATCCTCGAACACGCGGAGATCAAGACCGGTGCTCTTCTCAAGCTTGTCAAGCCTGTACACCAGCGTATTTCTGTGTATGTAAAGCTGTCTCGAAGTCTCGGAAACATTGAGGCTGTTCTCAAAGAATTTGTTGATCGTTACAAGTGTCTCATCATCAAATTCATCCGGGGACTTCTGACCGAAGATTTCCTTTATAAAAATCTTGCAAAGCGGCAGCGGCAGCTGATAAATAAGTCTTCCGATACCGAGCTGTGCATATGCGACGATATCCTTTTCCTCGAAGAAGATCTTACCTACATCGAGTGCCATCTTCGCCTCTTTGTATGAGGCAGATACATCTTTAATATCGGTTACGACATTACCGAATGCGACATGTACATCGCGATTGCCCTCTGTCTTCAATACTCCGAGCATGGATTCCGCCACTTTGAAAAGTGTCTTTATGTCCTCACCCTCAGAAAGCTCTCTGACAACTATGATGTTGTTCTCGTCCACTGCGGTGACATAGTCATCTCTGCGTGTCACAAAAAGACTTCTGATCACATCGAGCTCACCGCCCTCTTTTTCACGGTTGGTCTCTACGATAAATACAACCCTCGGATTCTCCGCCTCTATGTGAAGTTTCTTTGCGCGATTGTAGATATCTACGAGCAGAAGATTGTCGAGAAGAAGATTCTTTACGAAATTGTCCTTGTCAAATCTCTCTTTGTAGGCAACTATCATGTTCTGGAGCTGGAAAACAACCATCCGTCCGAGGACGTTCAGATCTGCCGTAGACCCTTTTATCATAAGAATGTACTCAAGCTGGTTCTCGTCAAAAACCTTAAAGAACTCCCACCCCGAAACAATCTGGCTGTCGGCCTGGGATTCTATGAAGTTCAGCGCCTGCGAACTGTACTTGTCGCTGTCCGAAACCGTCGATGCCAATACCTTGCCGTCGGTGTCGGTGACACAGAGATCAACCTTTGATATATCTTTTATTCCATTTAATGTGCTTTGCAAAATTTGATTGGAAATCATATGCGTACTCCTCCATATTTCGTTATATGATACAACACAATTACCAAAATGGCAAGCGCATTTGCGCCTCATTTATGTGTATTTTGCCGATATATCATTTCATCACTATTTCACTTGTGTCCTATAACACATATCCAATCCGTACCATCCTTCAGATGTATCTCCACATCCTTAAATCCGGCATTTGCAAAAAACTCCTTAAATCCGTCTATGGAAGGGTTCGTCATCTCATAGCGTGCCACTTCTTCCCTGTGTTTTTCGCTCATTCCCTCTTTGTCATAAACCTCCGCAACGAGCATAAAGCTTCCGCCTGTTGAAAGCACCCTGAACACTTCCTTTAAGCTTTCCTGCGGTGTCGGCCAGAAATAGAAGCTCTCGACAGTGATTATCTTATCGAACGCACCTTCATCAAACGGCAGATCTTCCACCGATGCATGCTCTATGTTCATCTTACCTGCGGCAATCAGATCCTCATTTAATTTCTTCGATTCGGAAACCGACACATCCGAGTAATCAACGCCTGTGAGATGTCCGCCCTCGACCTTTTCAGCCATGCGTCGCAGGGTGATACCTCCACCGCAGCCAATATCGAGAACTCTGTATTTTCCCTCTATATCAAAGTAGGAAAGCGCCCAGCCCGTCAGCTCATAATGGCTGTCATTCATTCTCTTTAACATTTCCACACCGTACTCGCCCTCAGGCTTTCTCGGATTTCCAAGCGTTGTTATATCCTTCTTTTCTTCCATCTTTTTCCCTTTCTTATTCATCATTCCATTTATCCAGATTGCAGAATGTACAGTAAGACATTCCCATCATTCCCTTGCTTAGGTAGGTACATCCGTCCGCCCTCTTGTAAATCGCGTCAAATGTATCCTCCGTCTCTTTTGATATCAGTGTTGCTCCAATGCTTACAGTGATCGGTCTGTCAGAGAGCTCCGGTATGTCTATCGCTTTTATATTCTCGATAAATCCATCCACAAGCTTCTTGGCATCAGCCTGTGTATCAATACCGAGAGCAAATACCGCAAACTCATCTCCGCCAAGTCGCATTATGATATCCGTATCTCTGAATGACTTTTTGAGCGCATCCGCAACTCCCACTATAGCTTTATCTCCGACACTGTGTCCATATCCGTCATTTACAGTCTTGAAATCATCTATATCAAGCAGACAGAACAGACCGCGTTTTCCCATGGATATCTGCCTTCTGACCTCGTTTTCTCCGCTTCCTCTGTTTCTGACGCCGGTCATCAGATCTGTCTGCGAAGTGTAGATAAGACGATTCTCTTTTCTCTTTGCCCGATCTATATCCTCGATAGTGTAAAGCAGACGATACACATTTCCCTCATCGGTCCGCTTTGAGACGATAAATCGCGCCATTCGCCACAAACCGAATGTGTTCCTGAATTCCTGAGTCAGAGTATTGGAATTGCTAAGCCTTTCGTCGAGAGTCTCAAAATCAAGGAATTCCCTCATCGCATCCTTGTCCGGCTCACTTGTAAACGACAGTGTCGTCCGGATTATCTTGTCTGTGACAAGAGGATGATCGTTTTCCTTGCTTAACATATAGCGGATCTCCTCATTTGATTTGACTTCCTCAAATGTATTCTCAAAAAAATCACAGTCATACACAGCCACATAGATATCCGAGACTGTGCTGATCTGATCCATCATCTTCTGATTCTTTTCTATCCGCGAGATGGTGCGCTTATATACGACCACGAAGAAGGTAATCGCGAAGATCGTGACGAACATAGTCGCAAAGAACAGGATGTGCGTCGGCCTCATTATCGATTTTTTATCCAGAACTGTTACCGCATACCATCCTCCGTAGACCTCAGAGGCAAATACCAGGTATTCCTCGCCGTCCTCTGTAATGTTGAACATGGTCTCCGTATGGTCTTTGCTGAAGTGTTCGACCACCATATCCTCGATCTTTCCTATTGATACCGGTCCTTTATCCTCTTTATCACCCTCAGATGTCTTGTCCTCCTTTATACCTTCCTCGATCTTTGCCATCTTTTCATCATCCGAATGTGAGATAAGATTTCCTTTGACATCTATGATGATATTCATATCCGTCTCTTCGCTTTCCGCGGCATCCCACATCATCCTCTGAAGCACGTCGAGGTCTACATCCATAGCTATGACGCTGTCCCCGTCATCCAGCAGCTTTGAGATGGTGATGACCGCTTTTCCGTCAAAGGCATCCTTGTACGGCTTTGAGAGTACTGTCTCACCATTTCCGTTGATGGCGTTTTTGTACCACTCTCTGTCTTTGGGATCAAAGGTTGCATCATTTCCCATCCCATCAATGTATTCACCATTTACATATCCGTAGAGTCCCGTATCGTTTGCCGGCACCATATCCATGACAGCCGGACTGTGCTCTTTAAAATAGTACTCTATCTCTCTCGTTCCGTATCCGAGCTTTTTCATAGATTCGATGGCACTGCTGACAAACTCTATGGTGCTTGCGCTGACGGACATGAATTTTCCTATCTTCAAAGCCGACTGGAGGGATTTTGTCTGGGCAACCCCGACTAACTGACGCTCGGTAAGTGTGTACACTCCATGAGCGGTGCCGATAACGATCGCCACTATAAGCATCAGACCAAACACAAAAAGACCCACGAGTTTCCTGTGCGCCTTGTCCTTTTCTCTCCTAAGCTGACTGTGTTTGTCCTGTTCTTTATTTATGTCTGATTTACTTCTCATAATAATACTTTCTAATTATATATGTTCTCATCCAATTTAATTATATGGTTTAAAATAGCTTAAATCAAGATGATTTCTAATTTGTCACTGTCAACTTAAGGGACTTGTGTTATAATCTAAGCAATTCATTTTTTCTGATTCAAAATCATAGGAGGTCTGTATCATGTGGGCATACGAGAGTGTTTTTTATCAATTCTATCCTTTGGGGCTGGCCAATGTTCCGTTTGAAAATGACGGCATACTGCGCCATGGTATCTTAAATATCATCGACTGGATTCCACACCTTCAAAAGCTTGGCATCACAGCGGTTTATTTTTCGCCTGTCTTCGAATCGGACACCCACGGATACAACACCCGAGACTATCAAAAGATCGATACCCGGCTTGGCACGAATGATGATTTCAGGGAAGTATGCGACAAACTCCACGCCGCCGGTATCAAGATTATTTTAGATGGTGTGTTTAACCATGTCGGCAGAGGTTTCTTTGGCTTTTTGGATGTGTTAAAAAACCGCGAATCTTCCGCTTACAAGGACTGGTTTCATATCGACTTTGGAGGAAACGACGCCTACAATGACGGCCTCTGGTATGAGGGCTGGGAGGGCAATTACGACCTGGTCAAACTCAATCTCCGCAATGACGCAGTCAAAAACTATTTGTTGGAGAGTGTGAAACAATGGATAGACCTCTATGGCATAGACGGGCTGAGGCTCGATGTCGCCTATATGGTTGACAGGGATTTCCTCAAACATCTCCGGTGGCAGACCTCACAGTGGAAGGAAGATTTCTTTTTGCTCGGCGAAATCCTCGGAGGGGATTACAAACAGATCGTAAACGATGAAATGTGCCATTCCGCCACAAACTACGAATGCTTCAAGGGCATCTACTCGGCATTAAACTCCGACAACCTCTTTGAGATCATCCACTCCCTAAAGCGTCAGTTCGGTCCCGAGGAATGGACTCTGTACAAAGGCATGCACCACGTTTCATTCGTCGACAATCACGATGTCACCCGCATAGCCTCAAATCTTAACAAGCCCGAGCATCTAAAGCTCGCCTACGCCATAATGTTTACCATGCCCGGCATCCCGATGGTTTATTACGGAAGTGAGTGGGGATTTAAGGCAAACAAATCCGAGGGTGATCCCGCACTTCGTCCCGCGTTTGACGCGCCTTCATGGAACGAGCTCACCGACCATATTGCCGCTCTCTCTAAGGCATTCAAGGAAAACAAAGCTTTGCAGTACGGCGATTTCGACGTGCCTCTCCTGGAGAACAAACACTGTGTATACCAGAGACGGTATGAAGATGAGCGCATTATTGTGGCAATCAACTCTGAGGAAAATGAATTCGTCGCGCATTTCGACGCTCAGGCAGGTCGTGCAATTGACCTGATAAGCGGCGAAGAAATAGATTTCGGAGGAGGCTTAAGAATACCTCCGTATACCGCTTATGTGTTGAAGCCATTTTGATGCAACAATGATCTATTATCGCAAGAGATGTAGAACTAAAACTTTACACCTTATATAAACTGATTATCAAGGGAAAGATTCTATGTTAAAGATACTTGTAGTTGAAGACGAACCCGCGATATCGCGGTTAATACAGATAGCACTTGAAAACGCCGGCTATTTGTGCGAAAGCGCCCCCGACGGCGAAGTCGCTGCCGACATGATAGAGGACAACGAATACAGCCTGATACTTCTGGACATAATGCTCCCGGGCTTTGACGGCTTTGAACTGATGGAATATATCCGTCCCACCAAAACCCCCGTCATTTTCCTCACCGCAAAGGGCAGCCTGAAGGACAGGGTAAAGGGCTTAAAGCTCGGTGCCGACGACTATATCGTAAAACCCTTTGAGGTTGAAGAACTGATAGCCCGCGTGGAGGCTGTGCTCAGGCGCACCGGCAAATCTCAGGATATCTACCGGATCGGTTCACTCACAGTGGACACCGTAGCCATGAGGGTTACAAAGGACGGCAAGGATATTCCTCTCGCGCCGAAGGAAACCGAGATTCTCATACTGTTTTTAGAGAATCCAAACACCGCCATCTACCGGGAGAGGATCTATTCCTGTGTATGGGGTGGTGAGCTGCCCTACGGCAGCAAGACCGTCGACCTCCATGTTCAACGACTTCGCAAAAAGACCGGTCTTACAAAGGAAATCGTAACCGTAAGCAAGATTGGCTATCGCCTGGAGGTACCCACGTAACACCAAAAAAGGAGAACTTCAACCCATGAAATACCGAATATGCGTCACTCTGTGGATGCTGGTTCTTATAAGTCTGCTCTTCGGAAGCGGAATGTCTTATATGATCTATCGCACATATGAAAATGCTGCAGAACAGGCAGAAAGCGAAACTCTAACCTCAACCCAGAGTATCATGGAGTCTCTGCGTCTCCTGAGCGATAACAACGAAGGTTTTACCGAGCAGGATCTCTCTGACTGCCTGGAGAGCATCTCCTCCCATATGTCGCTTTCGTCAGTTCTCCTATGCCACGATGATGATATCATTTTTCAATACGGTTCAAAACAGCTTTTATTACCGGAAGATCTCGCCGTAGACGATAACATGATCCTTGTTTTTTTCAAGCGCCCAAAAGATGACGTATATATCGGAAGTTCCACTTCACTTACGATCGGACAAAAACGCTATACTTTGGGAACCATGAGTGATCTTACATATTTATACGATATGGTAAACTCTCAGCTGACCTCATTTTTATTGATCTTTTTGGTGCTTATCGGTGTCTCATCCGTAATACTCTGGCTATCCTCAACCAAGCTTATAAGACCGATCACACTCGCCGCGGAGGCAAAGGATCGATTTATGGGAGCTTTCTCGCACGAGCTTAAAACCCCCATGACTGCCATGATAGGCTATTCTTCACTGCTAAAGGACAAAAAGCTTTCCGGCGAGAAGGAGACTGAGGCGCTTAATTACATCTATTCCGAGTCAAAACGCCTTGAGCACCTCTCGCACGCATTGTTATCCCTGTTTGATATCGACAAGAAAGAAGAAGAATTCGTTCCGTTTAATATCGGTGATACTGCAAATCTGGCCATCTCATCCATACTTCCAAAGATTGCCGATTCCGACATCTCACTTGAACGTCGTATCAACGACGGCGTCTACATGGGTAACAAAGATCTGATACTCATGCTCATAGTCAATCTCCTCGATAACGCCTGTAAGGCGATGGAGCAAAGCGGCACCATAAGTATCGATGTTCTGACTTTTGACGACCACTACGAAATAAGGGTTCTCGACACAGGACGCGGCATGGACAAAGACGCTCTCCGCCATATAACGGAGGCGTTCTACAGGGTAGACAAATCACGCAGCCGCGCCCAGGGTGGAGTAGGGCTGGGGCTTACACTCTGCGAAAAAATAGTCTCTGTTCACGGAGGCGAGCTCAGATTTGACAGTGCTCCGGGGAAGGGTTGCCTGGTTACCGTCCGCATTAACGCGTCCAAAATACAGAATATCGAAAGAGAGGAGGCAGATGAGAGATGAAAACTATAGCCAAACGGATCTTTCTCCTTGCGTTGATCGGCGCTCTTATCACTCTCGGCGGAGCAATGCCTTTTATAATATCACATATAGAAGAACGCTCCCTTCCCATGAGACTTGTTGAGCGCGATTCAAACACCGTTGCCTTTGTCTCTGAAAATGATATGGTCTGGTTCAAACTTATGATGGTTCCCGATCTGATGGAATCCGAAAGCATGCTCGACAACGTGCTGGAGGAAAACACTGCACCCGATGACGAAATGCTTGATTCCCTGCTTGAGTTTTTGCACCTTATAGCTCCCGACACCGGCTGGGATAACCCCTCATTATCATTCAAAACCGTAATGTTTATTGCCTATGCAGACTCCGGCGGTGTATTTCCGTGCACCTGCATCACAATGTACGATTCGACAAACACCTACGGTTGTGAGGCGATCATAGACAACAAATCCGGCAAAGTTCTTTCCCTCGCCGGCAGCATACGCAAAGATAACAACGAGTATTATTATTCAAACGAAGGACAAAAAAA
>CAJOQF010000203.1 GCA_905236295.1 uncultured Eubacterium sp.
AAAATATGGGAGTTAGTTGGACCGACCGACAAGAAAGAGTGATCACAACTAAGGATCGTACTTTGTTGGTCTCTGCTGCGGCAGGTTCCGGAAAGACTGCAGTTCTTACCGAGAGGATAGTTAAGAGAATAATTGAGGACGGAATTGATATTGACCGCTTTATCGTAGTCACCTTTACCAGGGCGGCTGCTGCCTCTATGCGCGAAAAAATATCCGACAGGTTACATGAAGCCTATATAAACGGTGAGGCGAAAGCCTCTGATATCGAGAGAAATATAAGCCTCCTCTCAGGAGCAAAGATTTCAACTATAGACAGTTTTTGCACGGATATCGTAAGAAAATATTTCTACAAGATAGGAATAGATCCTCAGTTTGTGATCGCATCGAATTCGCAGAGAGATGAGATGCTAAAAGAAGCCCTCGATGATGTGCTCGAAAAAGAGTATGAGGAGTTAAATGAGGAGTTTGTTCATTTTGTCGAGTGTTTTGCTCCGTCGAGGGATGAAAGGCGTATGGAGGAGATGATAATCAGTCTCTATAATTTTTCGTGCTCACATCCCTGGCCTGAAAAATGGCTGAATGAATGCAGATTGGATCGCGCCGGTAAAGAAGATTTTTTTGCATCGGATCTGGCGAAATTATTTTTTGAAAACTTTAAGACGGTTGTTTCGGAATGCATTGACAGATTGAATAAGGCATACGAAATGTCTTCTTCGGATGAGGCGTTAAAAAAGATTACCGATATGCTCGATAATGAGATTTCGGATCTTGAAGCTGTTTTGGAAAGTGATGACATAGGCAGTATCTGGAATAAGATGTTATCCATCGATCATATCAGATTTCCATCGATCCGCAACTATGAGGACAAGGAGTTTAAAGATGAGATAAAAAACATTAGAGATGCCGTAAAAAAAGAGATCGTAGCATATAAAAAAGATATCTTTAACTGTACTTTTGACGATGCATACAATGACTGTATGTCTACGGCTTCGGATGTCTCGGTCCTTGTCGATCTTGTATTAAAAACATCAAGTCGTTTTCTTGAGATAAAACTGGAAAAAAATATTCTTGATTTCTCCGATATCGAGCATTTTGCTCTCGGCATTCTGGTTGACGAAAAAACCGGTAAACCGACGGACGTTGCGAAGGAGATTGCTGATTCGGTATACGAGATCATGATAGACGAGTACCAGGACAGCAATAAGGTGCAGGAGGAGATATTAAACTCCGTCTCAAAGAGATACCTCTATGATGAAGGCGATACGGATGGAATAAAAGAGAATATTTTTATGGTCGGCGATGTCAAGCAGTCGATCTACGGATTTAGAATGGCTGATCCTTCTCTGTTTATTGAAAAATATGACACCTATCCCGAGGAAGGATCCGACAGACAGAAGATCATCCTGGACAGGAATTTCAGAAGCAGGGCAGAGGTCCTGGATACGACCAATGATATCTTTTATATGATCATGAAAAGAAGGCTCGGCGGTATAGAATACGACAGGGACAGTGCGCTATATGTCGGAGCAGATTACAAAGAGGGAGAGGGATTTGATACTGAGGTTCTGGTATACGACAGCAACCTTTCGGATGAGGATGAGAAATTATCTTCAAATGCGGGAGAAGCTCATCTTATAGCACAAAAAATTCTTGAGCTGAAAGATAGCCAGCCGGTTAGTACAACCGATGGCTTTAGAAAAGCCAGGTTTTCCGATATTGTGATCCTGCTTAGGAGCTTGACTGCGCTAAAGAGTTTCTCGGATGTGTTTAAGGAATACGGTATACCGGTAAAAGCAGATACAAAGGAGGGATTCTTTGAGGCTACAGAGATCAAAACTCTTATAAGTGTCCTCAAAACCATTGATAACCCCAGACAGGATATACCGCTTGCGGCAACAATTTTAAGTCCGATTGTCGGTCTTTCTCAAAATGAGATCTCAAATATCAGGGCTGAGTCTGAAAGCAACGCCGGCTTGTATGAGGCATTGGATGAATACTATAACGCTCATCCGAACTCGCTGAAAGTGAAGAGCTTTTTTGATCTATTAAATAAATACAGGCAGATGTCTTTGTATGCCACGGTGGGAGATCTGGTAAAGAGTATAGTTTACGATACGGGGTATTATGATTTTTGTGCCTGCATGAAATTTGGAATCTCGAGAAAAGCAAATCTGGATAAACTTATAGAGGAGGCTTACAATTCCAATCAGGCCACATTGTTTGCCTTCCTTGAACACTTGAAACTTTTAGAGAATGAAAAGGATTTTGGCGCTTCGTCTGTGTATAAAAATGATGCTGACGAGGTGAGTATAATGACTATACATAAGTCAAAGGGTCTGGAATTTCCGATCGTTATACTTGCAAAAGGTGGGGGGAGCTTCAACTTTGAAGATTTGAAGGCACCGGCTATTCTCCATAAAAATTTTGGGATCGGTATCGATTCGTATGATATAGAAAGGCGTGAAAAGAAGAAGGTTTTCACAAAAAAAGCATTACACTATGTCAAAAAACTTGAAATGTATGCAGAGGAACAGAGAATCCTCTATGTTGCACTTACAAGAGCCAAGGAAAAACTGATAATAACCGGCGCTTACAAGGGTGGAATGGAAAGCTTTGAAAGGCGAAAGGGCGAATCACCGGATACTATTGATATCTCCAAGGCGAAAAGCTTTTTAGACTGGATACTTATGGCTCTGGCTAAATATGAGGATAAATATGATGTAAGATTCTTTTCAAATGAAGCTATTGAACAGAAAAAAGAGGAATTGCTGGCTCTTAAATCACCGGAAATTGCTGATCTTAAGAAATCCGGATCAAGCGATGATAAAAGCATCAAAGAAACGCTGGATAGCAGGTTTGCTTTTTCGTATTGCACTAGTCCGGAGGATGAACTGCCAATAAAGGTTTCCGTTTCTGAGATCAAGCATATGGCTATGGATGAGATTGAAGAGGAACCGCAGGTTGTCGCCGACTTCGTCAAAAGTGAAGAAGACAAAAAGGACGAAGGACAAAATCTCGGGGCAAAGAGGGGCAGCGCCATGCATCGTTTTATGGAGTGCCTTGAATTTGAGAGCGGAGATATAGATCTGGAAGCTGAGCTTGAAAAGGTTTTATCCGACGGCAGGATGACAGAAGAGGAAGTTTCGCTTCTCAACAAAAAAGCATTGCTTAGTTTCTTTAAAAATGATATATATTTTAGGATGGTCAAAGCGCAGAGCGAAGGTATGCTTTTTAAAGAACAGCCCTTTGTTATGAAGGAATCATCGCTTAAGTCGGGCTTTTCAAAAGACGTCGAGGGAGATATTCTCATTCAGGGAATAATTGATGCATTTTGGATAGAGGGAGATAATGTCTGCCTGCTTGATTACAAGACGGATTTTGTGAGCTCAGCAAAAGAGCTTGTCGATAGGTACAGCACACAGCTTATGCTATATGCTGATGCGCTTGAAAAAAGCCTGAAAAAAAAGGTGAATGATACATTTATTTATTCGTTTAGACTTGGAGAATTAATTAAACTAGGAGTTTCTGATTATGAAGATTAATAAACTTATGGTAGTGTTGTCGATGACAGCCGTGCTTGCAGCAGGTGCACTTGCCGGGTGTACCTCGGATGAAGTATCCTCAGATGCGATGACATCCTCACACGAGCAGATATCAACATCCGGTACTTCTAAAACTGTAATAAAGATTGACGGTGAGTCGATTCCTTTAGCAGAGGCGAGAGTATATATGCTCAACTATCAAAACATTTACGGGCGCATGTATGGTGCTGATGTGATGTCAAAAGAGGATAAGGTAAAAGATTTTACGGAATATATAAAAGACATCTCGATAACCACACTTGCAAGAACAGTTACGATGTCCAAACTGGCAGATGAGCAGGAATTGTCTCTGGATGCAACAACACTTGAAGAGATAGAGAAAGTGGCAGGAGAGTACTACAGCTCGTTAAACGATACCGAAAAAGAATATCTGGGAGTCAGTGAATCCGACATAAATGATATGTATGTTGATTACGCACTTGCAAACAAAGTCTATGAGAATCTGACCAAGTCCGTAAATCTTGAGGTTTCGGATGATGAAGCCAGGGTAATGCGTGCAAAGAGAATATTTGTGTCGAGCGATGAAGCATTAAAGAAAGTAAAAAAGGCGCTTAATAATAACACTGAATTTGATGTAGTCGCCAGCGAATACAATGAAAAAGCGGATCTTGATATAAATATTTCCAGAGGAGATCTGCCGGACGAAGTTATTAGCGTTGCTTTTGCGCTTGAGAATGATGAGATCTCCGAGCCTGTTGCCGCTGATGGCGGATATTATATCATCAAATGCATCAATAAATTTGATGATGAATTGTCACAGGCAAACAAGGTTATCATTGCGGATGCGCGAAAAACAGATGCGTTTGACAAGGTTTACAATGAGTATAAGTCTCAGATAAGGACTTCGCTTGTTGACAGAGTCTGGAACAAGGAAATCCTTTACTCGGATGATGCGCTTTTGTCGGATTCGTTCTTCCAGATATATGAGGATCATTTCAAAACAGAATAACAGGGTTTTGCTTATAATACAAAAAACTCGGACGGCTTGCGTCCGAGTTTTTGTATACTATTTTGTGAGAAGCTTCATTATCTCGTTTGAACGTTTGATAAACGCTGTCATATCTTCGTTTGAGAGTGGCTTGTTTGCTATTCTTGCAAGGTCGTAAAGCTGATTGCAGATCATATCGCCATGCTCTGCATCTTTGTTTTCGAGCAGATATTTTACAAGAGTGTTGTTCACATTTAAAACGAGAGTCTCAGGAGCTCCCATATCACCCATAGGCATACCGCTCATTGCGTACATTTTCATCATCTGTTCCATTCTGATTCCGTCTTCCGAGAGGGTGATCATGGATGAAACTTCATCATTCTTAAACTTCTCAACCTTAACGGTAAGATTTTCTTTTCCTGTTGCCTTTTTAAACATTTCAGAGAGAGTTTCAAGGGCGTCCTTTAATTCTTCTTCTGAACTTTCCTCGGTGAAGACATCGGTCACATCGGCATCAATGCGGACAAATTTGTATTTGTCGTTTCGTCTCTCAAGCTGTGTTATAAAGCTTGAATCAATATTGTGCTCAAGGATTACAGCGTCCATGTTGTTTTCTTTGAACATATTGATATACTGGCTTTGCTGTTCAACGTCTGAGACATAATATACAGGAGTTCTCTCGTCCTTTTGTCCTTCAGAGTCGTTTTTTATCTCCTCGTTTTCAGCTTTCTTTTCTTCCTCATCTTTTACGAGGATCTCTGGGAGAGTGAGATACTTGCCGTCCAGATTCTTGAATAGGATATAGTCGTTCATCTTATCACAGAACTTTTCGTCCTTTAAGCAGCCGAATTTGATAAACGGTGAGATATCATCCCAGTATTTCTCATAATTTTCTTTGTCTGTCTTGCAGAGTCCCGAAAGCTTGTCGGCAACCTTTTTGGTGATGTAATCAGAGATCTTCTTAACGAATCCGTCATTTTGAAGAGCACTTCTTGATACGTTGAGCGGCAGATCCGGACAGTCGATCACTCCCTTTAACAACATAAGGAACTCTGGGATAACCTCCTTGATATTGTCGGCAATAAATACCTGGTTATTGTAAAGTTTAATAGTTCCCTCGATAGAATCATATTCGGTATTGATCTTCGGGAAGTAGAGGATACCCTTTAAGTTGAACGGATAGTCCATGTTCAGGTGGATCCAGAACAGCGGCTCTTTGTAATCTGCAAATACCTTGCGATAAAAGCTCTTGTATTCCTCATCCGTGCAGTCGTTAGGATGCTTTGTCCAAAGTGGATTTGTGTCATTGATGGCAACAGGGCGTTTTAATATCTTGTATTTTTCTTTCTTTGGTGAAACCTCAACGATTTCTTTTTCGCCGGTTTCCTCGTTTTCTTTTTCTTCTGTCTTGGCTTCTTCGACTATGGTCTCGATCACAGTGTCCTTGTCGGTGAGCTCATCCTTTTCGATGGTCTCATACTGAGGCTCATTGTTCTCTTTAGAGATGAAGATAGGTGTAGGCATAAATGAGCAGTATTTTTCAATTACTTCTCTTGCGCGATATTCGTTTGAGAATTCGAGGCAGTCTTCATTTAAGAAGAGAGTGATGGTTGTACCAACCTCTGTCTTGTCAGAGTCGGAAATTGAGTACTCTGTGCCTCCGTCGCACTCCCAGTGAACTGCTTTTGCGCCGTCCTTAAATGAGAGAGTATCGATGTGAACTTCGTCTGCAACCATAAATGCAGAGTAGAAGCCGAGTCCGAAATGTCCGATTATCTGTTCGCCGTCCGCTTTGTCCTTGTATTTTTCAAGGAAGTCTGTTGCTCCGGAGAATGCGATCTGATTGATGTATTCTTCAACCTCATCGGCGGTCATACCGATACCGTTGTCGGTAATCTTTATTGTCTTATCCTCGGCGCTAAGTACTACATTGATCTTTGGCTCATAGTCATCCGGGAGGGAATACTCGCCTACCATATCAAGTTTTTTCAGTTTTGTGATAGCATCACAGCCATTAGAGATAAGTTCTCTGTAGAATATGTCATGATCTGAATATAACCATTTTTTGATTACGGGGAAAATATTTTCACTGGAAATGGACAGTGATCCGTGTTTTTCGTTAGCCATTTTATTCACTCCTCATTTAAAATTTATTGAT
>CAJOQF010000204.1 GCA_905236295.1 uncultured Eubacterium sp.
AAGCTTGCCTACACCAAGACTGACAAAGACGGTGATGAGGACAGGGTTTATCCAAAAGGGGATGTCTACGCACACGTGGTCGGATTTGACTCGAACGGAAAGTCCGGAATAGAGTCTGTATACAACTACGATATGCTTCAGTCTCATTCATTTTTCATTGAGCAGATAATAAACGATCTGAAAAATGAAAAAAATGAAGGAGACAATGTCGTAACCACATTAAATGATGATGTACAGCAGGCAGCATATGATGCGCTTGGAAACTACAACGGGGCTATTGTGTGTATGGAGCCCGATACCGGAAAGGTTTTGGCTATGGTATCAAAGCCTGATTTTGATCCGAACACTATCGCTTCGGTGTGGGATGATCTCTCGCAGTCGGATTCGTCCGTGCTTGTAAATCGTGCGACTCAGGGTTTATATCCTCCGGGATCGGTATTCAAGATATTTACTACACTCGAATATGTCAGGGAAAACAAGGACTATGATGATTACAGCTATACCTGTTCGGGAACTATAAGCAGAGAGAACACAACGATACACTGCTACGGAAACACCGTTCACGGCACAGAATCACTTAAGGAATCATTTGCGCATTCCTGCAACACATCCTATGCAAACATAGGACTGTCACTTGATATAACTAAGTACAAACATCTATGTGAAAACCTTCTGTTTAACAAGCCGATAGACTTTGAACTGCCAACTTCAAAGTCAAGCTTTACACTTAAAAAAGGCGATCCGGATTCGCTTGTTATGCAGACTGCGATCGGACAGGGAAACACCCTTGTCACACCGTTTCACATGATGCTTGTCGCCTCGGCTATAGCAAATGACGGTGAGCTTATGAATCCTTATCTTGTCGATCATATCGAGAATTCGGATGGTATCGTTGTTTCGAAGAATGATCCGAAAAACAATGACAGGCTTTTAAGCAAAAAAAAGACAAAGATCATAAGAAAATACATGAGATCTGTAGTCACAGACGGAACCGCGACAGCGCTTGATAATTCAAGCTACAAGACGTACGGAAAGACCGGAACTGCCGAGTTTAATGCGGCGAAGGATTCACACGCTTGGTTTGTCGGTTTTGCCGAGAATGATGAGGGCAAGGAGATCGCTCTTGCAGTTATTATTGAGGATTCGGGTGCAGGCAGTACATATGCTGTTCCGGCTGCGAAGAAAGTCCTGGATGCATATTACCGTTAAGCCGGAATAAGATAAAAAAAGTATTAAGAACTATATAAAGTTTTGTAAATATTGATAATATGACATGACAATGTGTAACAGGTTGGTTATAATTTGATAATTGTATTTTCGAAAGGGCTTTATTATGAGACGAAAAAGCGGAATACTTTTACCGATTTTCTCACTTCCGTCAAAATACGGCATAGGTACCATCGGTAAAGAGGCTTACAATTTCATAGATTTCCTGAAAAGATCAGGACAGGAATACTGGCAGATCCTGCCGGTCGGACCGACCAGCTATGGTGATTCGCCGTATTCAAGTTTTTCAACCTTCGCCGGCAATCCTTATTTTATAGATCTGGATATGCTAAAAAGCGACGGTCTGCTTACTCAGGAAGATATAGACAGTTTTGATTACGGCGCAGATGAGAGATACATAGATTACGGAAAACTCTATGAAAACAGACTCTCTGTGTTGGAGATAGCTGCAGAAAAAGGCTATAAGAAATACGCAAGACAGATTGGCGCGTTTAAGTTAAAAAATGAGCTCTGGCTATCGGAATATGCATTGTTTATGGCATGCAAGAAGCATTTCGGTGATGTTTCTTGGATTGAGTGGCCTGATGAGAAGCTCAGAAAACATGATGCAAGAGCCTGTGCAAAATACAGAAAGCTTCTCAGGGAAGAAGTAAGGTTCTATGAGTTTGTTCAATTCCTGTTCTTCAAACAATGGGGAGCGTTAAAAAACTACTCAGATAAAAACGGGATTAAGATCATTGGAGATATCCCGATATATGTGGCTCTTGACTCTGTAGATGTATGGTCAGAGCCTCACTGGTTCTGTCTGGATGAGGAGAATCTTCCGATAGAAGTAGCCGGTGTTCCGCCCGATTATTTCTCTGAGGACGGTCAGCTTTGGGGAAATCCTCTCTATGACTGGAGAAAACTGGAGGAGGACGGTTACGGCTGGTGGATAAGAAGGATTGATGGAGTAAAAAGACTCTATGATGTTCTTCGTATTGACCACTTCAGAGGATTCGAAAGCTATTGGGCGGTTCCTTACGGAGAGGAGACCGCAAAGGACGGTAGATGGAAGAAGGGTCCGGGAATGAAGCTTGTCGGAATCTTTCGCACATGGTTTGCAGATCTCTCTTTTATAGCTGAGGATCTGGGACTTATGACATCCGAGGTTATAAAGCTTTTGCGCGAGTCAAAGTTCCCGGGAATGAAGGTTCTTGAGTTTTCTTTTGACCCGAATGAGCCCGGCACCTTAGAGCCGCACAACTATGTCAAAAAAACTGTTTGTTATACCGGCACCCATGACAACAATCCGATAATGGGATGGCTCGATAACTGCGATGAGGATACTCTTGAGTATTGTTCAAAGTATCTGGGGCTTTCGGAAGACGAAGGGTTTAACTGGGGAATGATCAGAGCCGGTATGGGATCGGTCTGTCAGCTGTTTGTCGCTCAGATGCAGGACTATCTGGGATACGGTGCGGAAAGCCGTATAAATATTCCCGGAGTTCCGCTCGGAAACTGGAGATGGCGGACAATAAAGAGTGATTTTAGCGATGAACTGGCAGAAAAAATTGACGATATGACCGTGATGTTTGGTCGCGCATAAATTATAAAGGGTAAAAATGATATGGATAAGTTATATAAACTGGGTATAGATATAGGCTCGACGACTGTAAAGGTCGCCTTGCTCGACGAGAATGATGAAATACTGTTTTCCGATTACAGAAGACATTTTGCAAATATAAGAGAGACTCTGCAGGGGCTTGTAAGTGACGCGTATGATGTTGTGGGAGAGGTTAACGTAGCCGCCATGATCACGGGATCGGGCGGACTGACACTTGCAAAGCATTTGAGAATACCGTTTGTACAGGAGGTTGTAGCGGTTTCTACCGCATTGAAACATTATGCTCCGCTTACCGATGTTGCGATAGAGCTTGGTGGTGAGGATGCAAAGATAATCTACTTTGAGGGCACTAATATTGAGCAGAGAATGAATGGAGTATGTGCCGGAGGTACGGGATCTTTCATAGATCAGATGGCGTCTCTTCTTCAGACGGATGCCGCCGGAGTCAATACCTACGCAAAGGACTACAAGGCTATCTATCCGATAGCTGCCAGATGCGGAGTTTTCGCAAAGACTGATATTCAGCCGCTTATAAATGAGGGGGCGACGAAGGAGGATCTCTCTGCATCCATTTTCCAGGCGATAGTAAACCAGACCATAAGCGGACTTGCCTGTGGTAAACCTATCCGCGGTCACATTGCTTTCCTCGGCGGACCGCTTCACTTCATGCCACAGCTTAAGGCGGCGTTTATCCGCACATTAAATCTTGATGATGACCATATAATCGATCCGGACAATTCGCATCTTTTTGCTGCGATAGGTTCAGCGCTCAATTATAAAAAGGAAAACATCAAGTCTCTTCTTGAATTAAAGAAATCTCTGTCCTCAGAGATTCATATGGAGTTTGAGGTTGCGAGAATGGATCCGCTCTTTAAGGATGAGGCAGCCTATGATGAGTTCAAAAACCGTCATGACAGACATAAGGTAAAAACCGGAGAACTTGAGACTTACAGCGGAAACGCGTATCTCGGTATTGACGCCGGATCTACCACAACAAAGGTGGCTTTGGTCGCAGAGGACGGAACCCTGCTGTATTCGTTCTATTCAAGCAACAACGGATCACCGCTTGCTACAAGTATTACAGCCATAAAGGAGATTTATTCAAAACTACCTTCCACGGCAAGGATAGTGAGCTCTTGTTCTTCTGGATACGGTGAGGCGCTTGTAAAGTCGGCTCTTCAGCTCGATGAGGGAGAGGTTGAGACTGTTGCTCATTACTATGCGGCAGCATTTTTCAATCCGGATGTCGATTGTATTCTCGATATCGGCGGACAGGATATGAAATGTATCAAGATCAAGAACAATACCGTCGATTCCGTTCAGTTAAATGAGGCTTGTTCTTCGGGATGCGGATCCTTTATAGAGACTTTTGCAAAGTCGCTCGACTATTCTGTGCAGGATTTTGCAAAAGAGGCGCTATTTGCACCTAACCCTATCGACCTTGGAACCAGATGTACGGTGTTTATGAATTCCAAGGTTAAACAGGCTCAAAAGGAGGGAGCAACGGTTGCAGATATCTCAGCCGGACTTGCTTACTCCGTTATAAAGAATGCTCTTTTTAAGGTTATTAAGCTTACGGATGCATCTGACCTCGGGCAAAACGTTGTAGTTCAGGGCGGAACATTTTATAATGACGCAGTTCTTCGAAGCTTTGAGAGAGTGGCGGGATGTGAGGCTGTAAGACCTGATATAGCTGGAATAATGGGCGCTTTTGGTGCAGCGCTTATCGCAAAAGAGAGATATGAGGCCGGAAAGAATTCGACAATGCTCTCCATCGATGAGATAAACAATCTTGAGTTTTCTACAAGCCTTAGCAGATGTAAGGGTTGTACAAACAACTGCCTTCTCACGATAAACAAGTTCTCTGGTGGAAGAAGATATATCACCGGAAACAGATGTGAGAAGGGTGTAGGCGGAGAGAAGAACGAATCCAACATTCCAAATCTCTTCGAGTACAAATACAACAGAATATTTGATTACGAGCCACTCTCAGAGGAGGCGGCAAAAAGGGGAACAGTCGGAATTCCGAGAGTGCTTAACTTCTATGAGAATTTCCCGTTTTGGGCTACATTCTTTACAGCTCTCAAATTCAGGTTCGTGCTTTCGCCGGCATCAACGAGAAAGATCTACGAACTCGGTATTGAATCCATTCCGAGTGAATCAGAGTGTTACCCGGCAAAGCTTGCGCATGGACATATACAGTGGCTTATAGAAAATAAAGTCGATTTTATCT
>CAJOQF010000205.1 GCA_905236295.1 uncultured Eubacterium sp.
ACACAAAACGTTTGGCATATTGATCCCTCGTTGATACTAAAACTATATATAGTTAAAGTAGACAACGAGGGGATAGAATATATCAATGAGTTGAGGGAACTATCCTATCTTACAGAAGCTATCAGAGCTTTTAAGTTCTCGACATTAACATTCATCGGTACTTCGCATCCGGAGCCGAGCATAAATCCACCCTTCATTCCCATTTTAATGAGTTTTTCGCAGTAGGTGCTGACTTCATCAGGAGTACCGTAGCAGAGCATGTTGGCGTTTACGTCGCCGCGTATTGACTGATATCCGCCGATGATATCGTAAGCTTTCTCAATATCTGTCGCGCCGTCAAGTTCAAGATGCACGCTGCCCTTTGGAACCTGAGTGAAATATTCTATCATCGGGAGCCAGTTGCCGTCGGCGTGGATTACGAGAAGTATTCCTGCCTCATGGAATCTCTCGATCATTCCTTTCAAGCCCGGCCATGCGTATTCTTCAAACATGTCCGGTGACATAAATGTCGCAGATGATCTCATGGCGAAACAGCCGGCTCTCGAACCGTTATTTGCCTTTAACATTCCGATGGTCTGCTTGTCGGCTTCCGGCTGGAATTTGTTAATGATATCCATTATCGGACCCGGATCATCATAGAGGTCATATATGAATTCCGCCATTGATCTTGCCATTGAGAGGGTATCAAAAATCGGAGCCGTCGCCGTTTCAAAGATCGGAACAAGTCCGTGACTGTATATGTATCCCAAGGTCATTCCGAGTGTTTCACCCAGGAGCCCGTATCGTGCCATCAACTGGTCGGGTGAGGTAAACGGCGGATTTTGAACCTGACACATATACATTCCGTTCCAGTTTTGCCAGCCCATCTGCATGATCTTTTCGTATTCCGCAGGGTCATCGAAGAACGGAGTCTCAACAAACTGATAGAGTTCATTCTCGCCCAGTTCTTTCCCGGGAATTTTTGCAGGAAGACCCATTACGAAAATGGTGTCGCGGGGGCACATAGGCATTACCACGTCGGGACGTCCGATTATCTCAAAAGTTTTTTCCATCGCCTCAACCCATCTTTCGGGGTGTTCAATGGTCTCGGCCTGAGTCATACCGCATATTGGCGCATAGGGCACGATCATCATAGGGAAAACCGGGATTTCTGTCCGGTCATTATATGGAGTAAGACTCAGCATCTTCTGGAATTTTTCCATCGAATTCATAGATTATACCTCCTTGATTAGTTTATTATTACGAACAATTGAATATCTGACAAATTGATTATAAGCCCTTGTTGAGAGGGATTTCATCATATGATATAATGAAATAAACTTTTTTAATGCAAAAAATTTCATACAATTTGTAGCAATGCATCGGCCGCTTTGAAGGAGATTGAATATGCAGCTTAGCATGAAGATGTTAGTGGACAATCTTAAAGGATATAATATGAAATGTGATATTCGCAGCGATTCACGAAATATCATAAATGCGAGATTATATTCTGACAGGATAAATAATTCGCCGACCACTCTGTATCTTGTCCAGTCGGATGACAATACGGTTACGTGCACGAACAATAACGACATTATCTATCTGGAGGCAGATGATGTGGATGCTGCGCTCAATGATATTCTCGATATATTTGACCGTTATAATAATTTCGAACATGAGATGATCTTGAAGGTGGATTCGGGATGTTATGTCAATGAGCTGATGCAGGAAATCTCACAGCTTACGGGATGGTTTGTGATCCTTGCCGATGCCGGATTTTATATGACGGCTTATCAGGGTCCGGAAGATGTACTAAAATTCCACAAGGAATTGTCAAGCATGCTTAAGACACATATGATTCCTCTCGATTCTATTAAAAAGCTCAATGACAGTCCGGAAGTCAGGATGCGCGAGATCGCGCCGTACACTATATTTGTGCCGGAGCTTGGGACGGCGCTTACCTATAATATTTTTGTTGGGAGAAACCATATGGGGTGGCTGGTCGCATGTAATAAAACTGGTGTCTATTCCGATGGGGAGAGAGATCTTTTGAGTGCGATCGCACCAGTTGTGGAGAGGTGGATCGAAAAGAACACAGAGGCGGTTAAGCACTCGCGAAAGGCAGGAATATTTTTGTCGTTGCTTGACGGAGCAGAGCCCGGGGAGGATTATATGAACAGCCGGCTCTCGGCGTTCGGATGGGGGAAAAATGATAAAAAGCAGGTTTATGTTCTGAAAAAAATATCAGCGATTAGTCTGCCGGAAGATATAGTGGAACGACGACTGGAGCTTGCGTTTTCAAACTCATTTGTCCTGTCGTATGCCGGCAGCCTTGTCCTGATAACCAATCTTACCATAAACAATATTCGCCAGATAGAAAGTACACTTATAGGCCTTCTCAAAGAAATGAGATACTGTGCCGGAGCCGGAGAGGCGGTGGAAAAGATTGTGGATGTGCCGATGTGTTACCGGGGGGCATCGATGGCGTCGGAATACGCCCCGAGCGAGCCCGGAAGGATAATGCAGTTTAAAGAATCTGTTCTGCCGTATACGTTTTCGATTTTAAAGGAACATACAACGCCCAATCTGTGCCATCCGGCATTGGATCTACTGTCGGAATATGACAAAAGACACGATACGGATTTTTACGAGACGCTCAATGTATACTTGCGAAACTCACAAAATGCGACATCGACGGCAAAGGAGCTTTTTATTCACAGAAGCACTCTGCTTTATAGGATTGAGCGCATAGAGGAGATTACGGATGTTGATTTTTCGAATCCGGACGAGAGATTCCATTTGCAGCTCTCCTATTATTTGAACAGGAAATAATATATTATGTGACAAAATTACCCTGCGATCTTATGCAAAAAATGACAAAGCCACCCTCAGATTTCATGCATTTATTGACCGGAGCTGAATCGTTGGGTATTATAAACTTGATGACATCTATGAATTGAAGTTTATGATCGAGAAGAACGGGGAGGTTATCACAGTGAAGATCAAGCAGAGAAAAAGATCGTTATTGGTGCTTGCGATCATTCTTATATCCTTTTTGCTTGCAGGCAGTATTTTAAACACAGTCGAAATCTACGCCGGGGACACAGGCGATGAAGTGACAAAGACAGGTAAGGCGGAGCTTACGGAATTTTCCGACCTGAGCGGGAAAACTGTATCCATGCTGACCGGCGCGCCTTTTGAGGAGCTTGTGCGCAGCAAAGCTCCGGATGTGGGAGAATTTACCTTCTTCAATAACATGCCGGATATGCTTCTGGCGCTGCAATCCGGAAAAACTGATGCGGCGCTGATTAATAACGCCATCGGAACTCTGGCGGTAAACAGAAATGAAGGACTCGCGCTGTTTCCGCAAAACCTCCAGGACGGAGCTTTCGGTTTTGCCTTCGCCAAGGGCGATCCGAAGAGGGATGAGTGGCAGGCGGCCTACGATAAGATCTCCGAGGAGGAAAAGCAAAAACTATGGGAAAAATGGACAGGCTCGGATGAAAGTGCAAAGGTTGTGCCAAAGCAGGACTGGCCGGGTAAAAACGGCACTGTAAAGGCTGCGGTGTGCGATACCTTAGAGCCTATGAGCTATGCCGGCGAGGGCGGTGAAATGATCGGCTTCGATGTCGAGATGATACTTTTGATGGCGAAGGAGATGGATGTCCATGTGGAATTTACGGGCATGGAGTTTTCAGCCATACTTACTTCGGTACAGTCCGGCAAAGCGGATATCGGCGCAGGCAGTATCATCGTAACTCCCGAGCGCGCTGAGAGCGTTGATTTTGTGGAGTATTATCCTGCAGCTTTCGTTTTAATAGTGCGGGGAGCGCAGACGGGAGAGGAAACACAAAGCGCACTCCCGACATTAGCGGATATTGAACATGGACGGATTGCAGTGACGACAGGGGCGGTCCACGGACCGCTGGCTGAGAAACTCTTCCCTGACGCTGAAGTGGAGTATTATAACACACAGGCGGACTCAATAGCAGCGCTTAAAAGTGGGAAAGTGGATGTATGGATTTCGGATGAACCGGTCATCCGCTATGCAATGGTAGAAACCCCGGGATTGGATTATCTGGACGAAAATCTGGCAAAGAGCGATCTGGCTGCAGTATTTGCAAAGACAGAGGCCGGGCAGGCATTGTGCGATCAGTACAGCGATTTTATTGACAAGCTATGGGAAGACGGCACCATGTCACAGATAGATG
>CAJOQF010000206.1 GCA_905236295.1 uncultured Eubacterium sp.
AAAGCCTGTGTTAAGGCAGCATATGAACACAAGGGACCTGTATATATGAGATTTGGCCGACTTGCTGTTCCTGTTATCAATGACAATCCTGATTACAAGTTTGAGCTCGGAAAGGGAGTTACTTTAAAAGAAGGTAATGATATAACAATTGTCGCTACAGGACTTGAGGTGTACCAGGCACTTGATGCGGCAAAACTTCTTGAAGCCGATGGGATAAATGCAAGGGTGATCAATATTCACACTATCAAACCGATAGATGAGGAGATTATACTTGAGGCTGCAAGAGATACCAAGAAGATAGTTACGGTTGAGGAGCACTCTGTAATAGGTGGTCTCGGCAGTGCCGTAGCAGACGTTTTGTGCGAAAAACTTCCTACAAAACAGCTTAAGATCGGAGTAAATGATGTATTTGGAGAGTCCGGCCCTGCGGTTGAACTTATAGCAAAATACGGACTTGATTCTAAGAGCATTTACAAAAAGGTAAAGGACTTTGTCGGATAACAGAGATACAAAACTCTACGCTGTAAAAGGCAACGTGGAGGAACTGGATCGAAAGATAAAAGAACATCGAAAAAAAGTGAGGCTGCTACTAATTATAGTAGCGGCTGCTTTAGTTGTGCTGTTTATAGTTATAAAGGGCATTACATCATTGCTGTCCTATGACGACTATAAAGTAAGAGCTTCCATTGAAAGGAACGATTCGCCGGCGACAGAGGTCTGTACCTTCGGTGATGGTATCGTAAAATACTCTAATGACGGAATAAGCTATGTCTTAGTGGACGGAAAGCTGGTTTGGAATCAGACTTTTGAAATGGAAAACCCGGAGATTGATACCTGTGGGGACTTTATAGTCGTATATGACAGTGGCGGAAAACAGATTTACATCTTAAATAAAGAAGGCCTGAAAGGAAGCATGGTCGCTGCACGCACAATAAAACAGGTTCATGTCGCATCCCAGGGAAATATAGCCGTGCTTACAGAGGATGGGTCTGCATGTGATATACAGATGTATGAACCGACCGGAGAGGCTATAGCCAAGGGACAGGTTCATATTGAAAACAGTGGATACCCCATGGATATTGCACTGTCGGACGACGGTATAAAGCTTGCTGTCGCCATGCTTGACGTGACGAACGGGTCTGTAAAGACCTCTATAGGTTTTTATAATTTCAGTTCGGTCGGTCAAAATGAAATAGACAATATAGTTGGAACATATTCGTATTCCGGAACCATGATTCCGAGGATAGAGTTTGTGACAAACAATACGCTTTTTGCATTTGGAGACAATCAGTTGCTTGTGTTCGACGGCACCCAAAAACCCGAAGAAAAGGAACAGATTTCTATAAAGGATGAGATTAAAAGCATCTTTTATAATGAGAAATACCTTGGAATAGTTACGGAGAATGATGATTATTTCGAGGAATCCGCAGCAAATGTTGAGGGAGAAGTATCCGGAGAGACTGTCAAGTGGTCCGAAAAAAAGAACGGAAAATACAAGATGGTTCTGTATGGATCTGACGGAGATATAAAGCATACCGGGATTTTCAATATGGAATACCAAAGTATAGGATTTTTGTCAAACGGGGAGATTTGCATCTTCGGGGATGATACCTGTGCTTTGTATACCGAAGAAGGCAAAAAGAAATTTTATTATGAATTTGATGAGGGTATAGACTGCGTGGTTCCGGGTAAAGGGATATCAGGCAGATCATATATATTCGTTACTGATAGTGAGATTGAAAAAGTTCGTCTGAAATAATAGTTTCAGACGAACGAATTTTTATAATTATGAATGTACTGGCATTAATAATAGCGATAATACTGGTGGTTTTCGCACTGATCGGAGCAAAACAGGGCTTTGTAAAGATGCTGTTTTCTCTTATTAAGCTGATCGCGATCCTGTTTTTGGGAATTTTGTTTACAGGTACCATAGCGGATCTGTTGATGGAGCATACCCATGTGTATGAATCCGTCTTAAAACATGTCGCCGGCAGTGAAGCCGTTGCGGGATTTGTTGTAAAAGGTATAGCATTTGTTATTGCTATAATAATAATTGCGATTGTCTTTTTCATAATACAAAAGATAATAGAAGCGCTGGCATCTTTGCCGGTTATAAAAACTGTCAATCATGTGATGGGCTTTTTGTTTGGAATAATTGAGGGACTGCTCGTATCCTGGATCATACTTTATCTTATAAAAGTATTTGGAAATTTAGGAGACGGCAAATTAATTTCGATGATTGATTCGAGTCCGTTCCTGTCTTTTTTGTCGGAAAACAACCTTGTGCAAACATTTATTGAGATGCTGTAAACCCAGTAAAATCAAGGGCTTGAGAACATGGCGGGAAAAAAGATGAAAAAATTGAAAAAAAGTGGTTGACAAAGTAATTGCAACATGATAATCTATGTAAGCTGTCACTTGAACGACAGCCACGAACCTTGATAACTAAACAGTGAGATATTAATCTCGAAACTTTGTACAACAATGAGGAGAAACAACTCAGATTTACAG
>CAJOQF010000207.1 GCA_905236295.1 uncultured Eubacterium sp.
GTTTAATGATATAGGTATGGACAATTATGAGAGGTACAGTGATGAGTGAGTTGTTGGATATAAAACCTGCTGATATTGAAAAGAGAAGCTTTGAGATCATCGGGGATGAATTAAAGAAATTAAACGTTTCATTTGATGAAAAAACAGATCCGATCATGAGACGTGTCATACATACAAGCGCAGATTTCGACTATGTAAATACTATGAGATTTTCGGACGGCGCAATAGACAAGGCAATAGAGCTTTTGAAATCGGGAGCTGATATTGTGACCGATACCAATATGGCGTTTTCGGGTATCAACAAAAATATCCTTAAAAAACTCGGCGGAGAAGCGCACTGCTTTATGGCGGATGAGGATGTCGCAAGGCTTGCTAAGGAGAGAGGGATTACCCGAGCGGTTTGCAGTATAGAAAAAGCTTCAAAGCTTGAAAAACCGGTTATATTTGCAATCGGAAATGCGCCTACCGCGCTGTTAAAGCTTCATGAAATGATTAAAAACAATGAGTACAGACCGGCATTTATTATCGGAGTGCCCGTTGGATTTGTGAATGTGGAGATTTCAAAAGAACTGATCATTGAATGTGATGTTCCGTATATTGTAAACATCGGAAGAAAGGGCGGTAGCAATATCGCAGCAGCTATTGTAAATGCACTACTATACAGTATCAGGAGAGATTGATGGTTAATTTTGTAGGAGCGGGCTGTGGAGCCCCTGATCTTATCACGGTAAGAGGATGTAATTTATTAAAGGAAGCAGACGTTGTCATTTATGCCGGATCACTCGTAAATCCCACTTTGCTCGATTATACAAAGGATGGATGCGAAATCTATGACAGCGCAAAGATGACGCTTGAAGAAGTTTTGGATGTCTTTAAGACGGCAGAAGCCAATGGGAAGAACACCGTCAGACTTCATACAGGCGATCCCTGCCTTTACGGTGCCATCAGAGAACAGATGGATGAGTTGGACAAACTCGGTATTAAGTATGAAAGCTGTCCCGGAGTTACGGCAGCGTTTGGGGCTGCAGCTTCAATGAACCTTGAATATACACTTCCGGGGATCTCACAGTCGTTTATTATCACCAGAATGGAGGGACGGACCAAGGTTCCGGAGGGCGAGAGCATAGAGAGCTTTGCAGCCCACAACGCATCTATGGCGATCTACTTAAGCGCCGGTATGACTGAGGAATTATCAAAGCGTCTTATCGCCGGCGGATATAAGGAGAACACACCGGCAGCCATAGTATATAAGGCTTCATGGCCGGATGAAAAGGTGTTTGTCTGTGATCTGAAGACTTTGGATGAGACCGCAAAACAAAACGGTATCACAAAGACAGCTTTGGTGCTTGTCGGAGATGTGATAGCTCATCAGAATTATGAGAAGTCAAGGCTTTATGCGGCCGATTTTTCAACCGAATACAGAAAGGCGAAACACTCAGATTAATTCAGGATAAAAACATCCGATTCTGCCTTCGTGCTAGCAGAGGGCGCAAACCGGAGTTTTTATAAATATTTCATTTTTAAACTATAAAGGAGGAAAACAAAAAATGAAAAAGAAGTTAGCAGCAGTGGTTTTAACAGCACTCGTAGGTTCTGCTCTTTTGGCAGGATGTGGTAACAAGGCACAGGAGCCGGCAGCCGGTTCTGATGCCCAGGCAGTGTCTGACGCAGCGCCGGAGGCTGAGACTGAGAATGAGGCAGTTTCAACAGCGGAGGCTGATGACGAAGAAAATTATGAGACAGGAGATGCATCATTGGATAATCCAAGAAATCAAGATGAAATCGGAGAAAACGAACTTTTGGTTGTATCATTTGGTACAAGCTACAATGACAGCCGTCGTGAGACTATCGGCGCAATCGAGCAGGCGTTAGAGGATGCTTACCCGGATTACTCTGTGCGCAGAGCATTCACAAGCCAGATCATCATTGACCACGTACAGAAGAGAGACGGTGAGGATATCGACAATGTCGAGGAAGCACTTGAGAGAGCTGCAAATAACGGCGTTAAGAATCTTGTTGTACAGCCGACTCACCTTATGAACGGTCTTGAGTATACAGACCTTCAGGATGCGATCGGAAACTATGCAGATTCCTTCGAGAAGGTTGTGATCGGTGAGCCTCTTCTTACTTCTGATGAAGATTTTGAGACTGTAGCAAAGGCTATCACAACAGCTACAAAGGACTATGATGACGGACAGACAGCTATCTGCTTCATGGGACATGGTACAGAGGCTGATTCCAACCAGATTTATTCTAAGATGCAGGAAGTATTCACAAATGACGGTTTCGAGAACTACTACATGGGTACTGTAGAGGCTACTCCGTCACTTGACGATGTTCTCGCAGCAGTAGGACAGAAGGATTACAAGAGGGTTGTTCTTGAGCCGCTTATGGTTGTTGCCGGAGATCATGCAAACAACGATATGGCCGGAGATGAAGAGGATTCTTGGAAGAGCCAGTTTGAGAAGGCAGGATACGAAGTTGAGTGCATTCTCGAGGGACTCGGACAGAATGAGGATGTTCGTGCACTCTATGTAGAGCATGCAGGAGCAGCTATCGACAAGATCAAATAATAAGATTATTATAAAGGATACTGCATATATGCTTCATATACGGACGTTTAAGTGCCGCACGGTAAAGTATATATGTCGGTATCCGTTTTTTAGAGGTAAATAATGAAAAAGAGAGTATTAGCATTAGTTGTTATCGCGACAGTTGCTCTTGGAATGTCTGCCTGCGGCAAGACAACTCCCGTTACTTCGACAAGTGAGGGGACTGTAACCGAGTCAGGTGATCAATCTTCTGATTCCAAGAAGCAGGTTGCGGACGCATCCGATATGACTGAAGTTGAGGATGTGGTAAATGAGAATTTGACGGAGATAACAGCGGATAAGCTTAATGATGGAACTTACGATATTGATGTAGATTCAAGTTCATCAATGTTTAATATCACAGAGTGCAAGCTTACTGTAGAGAACGGTCAGATGAGAGCAGTTATGACAATGGGCGGCACGGGATACCTGTATGTATTCATGGGAACAGGAGAGGAAGCTGCAGGCGCAGATGAAGCGGCTTATATTTCGTTTGAGGAAAAAGACGGAATCCATTCTTTTACGGTCCCGGTAGAGGCACTTGATAAAGGCATTGCTGTTGCTGCATTTTCAAAGAAAAAAGAGATGTGGTATGACAGGACTTTGGTGTTTAAATCATCGAAACTTGATCAGTCTGCGTTTAAGGAAGGTGTGTTTGTGAATGCCGACACACTTTCGCTTAAGGACGGTGTCACTTATAATGTTGAGGTGGCATTGACTGGTGGATCGGGAAGAGCTTCAGTTACATCTCCGTGTGAAATTGAGGTGAAAGATGGTGTTGCTGTCGCAAAAATAGAGTGGAGTTCGCCAAACTATGACTACATGGTTGTCGGTGAAGACAAATATCTGCCGGTTAATGAAGAGGGAAATTCTGTTTTCGAGATTCCTGTAAACAGATTTGATTATCCGATGGATGTTGCAGCAGACACGACAGCTATGAGCACACCGCATGAGATTGAGTACACATTGACTTTTAAGTCAGATTCTATAACAGAGAATAAATAGTTTTAAACGGATAATTATCCGTATGGTTGGTAGAGATATGTCAAAAGTAATCATGGTACAGGGGACAATGTCAAATGTCGGCAAGAGCGTTATAGTTGCAGGGCTTTGCCGGATAATGAAGCAGGATGGCTATATGGTTGCCCCTTTTAAATCGCAGAATATGGCATTGAATTCCTTCATTACACATGATGGACTTGAGATGGGGAGAGCACAGGTAATGCAGGCAGAGGCCGCAGGTGTGCGACCTGATGTCTGCATGAATCCTGTTCTGTTAAAACCCACAGATGATACGGGAAGCCAGGTTATAATAAACGGAACATCCATCGGAAATATGAGTGCGAGGGATTATTTCGCCTACAAGAAAAACCTTATTCCCGACATCAAAAAAGCATTTTTGAAGCTTTCAAAAGATTCTGATATAATAGTTATCGAGGGAGCCGGCTCACCGGCGGAGATCAACCTAAAAGAAGATGACATAGTAAATATGGGGCTCGCAACCATGTTAAACGCCCCGGTTTTACTCGCCGGAGATATAGACAGGGGAGGTGTGTTTGCTCAGCTTTTGGGAACGATCGATCTGCTTGAAAAAAATGAGAGAGATCTTATCTGTGGACTCATCATTAATAAATTCAGAGGAGATAAATCCCTGCTTGACTCGGGCATAGAGATTCTTGAAAAGAGAGGCAAAATACCTGTCTGCGGAGTGCTTCCGTACCTGAGACTTATGCTGGATGATGAGGACTCGCTCACTACCAGATTTGATCTGAGTGTCAGAAAGACTATCGATATAGCAGTGATCCGCTTCCCTAGAATATCAAACTTTACCGATCTGAATATTTTTGAACAGTCAAATGATGTATCTGTTCGCTATGTAAACAGTCTCTCTGATCTTGGCTCGCCGGACATGATAGTTCTTCCGGGCAGCAAGAATACTATTGACGATCTTGTCTGGATGAGAGAAAACCATATTGCGGA
>CAJOQF010000208.1 GCA_905236295.1 uncultured Eubacterium sp.
ATAAGAAAATGGGAGAATGTTGTTCCATTTTATCAAAACGTTAGAAAAGAGGGAATTGTGTTATGGAAGGCAGCATGATTGATCTATAAAATATAGATTTGACACAGCTTATCGACTCAGAGAAAAAGCAGATTATCAGGCCTTTTATGTTGTATCTAAAGAACAAGCTGAGGAACAGATTATTAAAGCTGAAAGAGTAATTAATTCTATAAAATCATATATTGAAGGTAGATGGATTAAATTATAGAGGAAAGCTTCGCACTAGTGATAGAGCGGAGCTTTTTGTCCATTTTGACTGGTTTTTTGATTGCAAATCCGGAGGCTTTTGCGGCTGGAATCTGTATAAATGTTAGGATAAACTTGTATTGGAGCATTATAAAAGGTGTTGGACATCCAATGTTAAATATAAGTATAGATAATGAATTGTGTAGGGAGAATGTGCAAATGATGAAATATACGGAAGAAGAAAGACTAAATTTTATTGAGCAATTAAAGAATAGTTGGGGGTATAATCCCATGTTTTATTTAAAATTTTGCAGCATTGAAAAATATGCGAAAGATGTTTGTGAGGGAAAATTGTATGCCAATACCCCAGAATACTTCAGAAGGCTCGAAATTGAAGCTAAAGGGAGGGGACAGGGGGATGCGCATGAACTAATATCTTCAATGAAAGTGCAAGATATTGTCTTGAGCGATAGTAAAACGGATGAAGTTTTAATCTACGGTGTCGAAGGAACAATTGATATAAGATTTAAGGATGATGATGATATTCCGATTGTTTCAATGGTTGGAATTCCATTAGAAGATATGATTATAGATAATGTAGATGAGAATCAAGCAGATTTTCGCTTTCCTTTTACAGATGAAGAATTTGCAAAGATGGAAGAAGAATTTGGCAATTATGTCGTCTTTATAAATGCCAAAGAGATAGAACAACATGTTAAAGCGTATTGTTATAATTATGGATGTGATTATATTTTAGATAAAGTCGAATATTGTGAACAAAACAGAATAGATAGGATGCAGTCTTTTAATAGCCGTTCAAAAAAACGCTTTCTATATAAGGATTTATATTTTGCATATCAAAGAGAATATCGATTGGCACTTGCGCGGGAAATGCCAAAAGACCATTACATAACAATCGGTGCACTTACTAATGCAACCTATATGAAGGCAAATCAGCTAAAAGATTTAGCTTTTTCACTTAGATATACCCAGTGTAAAGCAATATAACAGTTGTAAAAAATTGGGAGGTGCAGGCATGGGAAAGATTGAAAAAGAGGCTGAAATTTCAAAGAAATATTTACTTGAAACTGAAGATTATACTATTCGTGGCAAGCATAAAAAGTTAGTAAAACTATCCTTGGAAAATGTTGGGAAAGTTGAGGCAATGATTCACACTGATGATAGATATAGACATGCAGATGACAGTAAAAAGGAAGGTTCTTCTGCATATTATTTTGAAGAGTTAAAAAGAGTTATTTCTGGCGAAAGTATTATTACTCAAAGCGAATATAATTTATTGATAGGCAGCATAGTTAAAACTGTAAACAAAGAAAATAGCACACATTTAAATGCTGATAAATGTGGCGAAAATCAAATAAGTGAAAGACTGCTTCAGTTGGAATTGAATAGAATGCTGGACCTGTTACGATATCCAGAAGAAACAGACTATGAGTTACTTAGGCTAATAGAAAAGAAAACTGAGCCAGATGGAGACACTACAACTGGAAAAGCTCGGTTTGGTAGAAAGAATACTTCTTTCGCTAGCAAATTTTGCCATTATGCCTCCTTGTATTTATTCGAAGAAGACGATAGGGATAAGTATTCAATATATGATGGGGTTGTCAGAAGCGTTCTGCCAGATTACATGGATGTTTACAGTGTTGATAAATGTGATTTGAAAGATTATGTAATGTATCAAAAAACAATTGATAAAATTATAGAAAAATCTGAGTCAGGAATAAGCAGAAAAGGATTTGATCATTTGTTGTGGTATTACTACAAGTAATAAAGTACTATTGTTTGAACATTTATAAGGAAGGGGTAGCTAGATGGTTGAAGAAAATCTATACAAGAAAGTATACACATATGCTCTGGGCTTTCTAGAGAAAAACAAGCCGGAGGGAATAAATCTTGCACCATATTACGAGGCAGATTCAAAATGTACAACACTTGAAGGTGTATTTAATCGATTTGTAATCTCCGCGCAAAACTATCAATCGATGCCCAATGTTATTGGAATTACCAAGAATATCTCAAGGAAAGAAAAAGTCGTGGAAATACTTCGTAATTACGATATAGGATATGTAAGCACATTGAATGCAGATGATTTATATAATAGATTCCGAGATGAATTCAATAT